>NZ_JAMAUK010000032.1:0-47999 GCF_023714395.1 Niallia sp. MER 6
CTGTTTAGCAGACGGGATCTCTGTCCCACTGGCAGTTACGTTTTACCCCGGCTACAGTTATAATAAGCCCATATAAAAAATGGTCAACTAGAAATATTTTCATTTCTGGTTAACCTTATAATACGAAAGGGGCAGTTTTGTTAATAAGAAATTCAACTTTAGACAAAAATGGCTAGTAATGAGCACTAAAATATCCATGTCATTCTAAAGTACTTGAATAACATGGATAAATATTGCTGTGACCTTTAATGCTAATGAGCAAATTTGTACCCTTCAAATACTTTTAACCCTTCAACATTTAAAACTTGTTCTACTACCACTGGCTTATTTGGACTTTTTTCGATAACTTCTTTACATGAAATCATGATATTACTACCTGCAATTCTGGCTAGTTGATCATGGGATACACTGTAGACTATTTTGCCTAAATTAGACCATACCATTGCACCTGTACACATCACACAAGGTTCGCAGCTGGTATACAAAGTATATTCGCTAAGATCAAAAATGTTATTTTCAGAGCAAAAAGTACGAATAAGTCCGATTTCAGCATGATGCGTAGGATCACAATAACTATTAATTTTATTTTCACCAAACATTACAATTTCGTTATTTTTTACTAAGATTGCACCGAATGGTTCATTTCCATCCTTTCTAGCCTTTAAAGCCATTTTAATGGCTATTTCAATAAAGTCTTCATCTTTTGTCATAAATAGTCCCTCCTGTCCGATGCTATTATAACGGAAAATTAAACAGTATGAAACTGAGTCATTCCGTAGAACAGTCATGCACAATTCGAGGATGCTGAACACAATAAAGCTTAAGTGGACTAGAGTTAAACATTATGATCGCTACATAGGTTATTTTCTTATTGTAGAACGGGGCAGCATTCCTATAATAATTGTTACCAATTCTCCCGATTATATCCTTTGTTATTGTAGGTGTTGGTATTCTCCTAGCGTTGATTACCTTTGTAGTATTTTGCATCTTTATTTTTCCGTACAGTGCACGTTATGAGAATTCATTGCTAGGTAGCTTTTGTGTCGTATTACAGGTTTCTTCATTAAATCCTAAAATAACAGCTGGTTTGCTAATCCTTATAATTGCTGTAGTAGCAATAATGTCATTAGATCCTTTTTGGTTAATCTTTGTTTCTTTCTTCTTTTTTATGATTGGTTTTTCAACAGTCAGCTTTGGTATTTCTCATATTTCTTTAAAGCTTTTTACTCCTTATGAGTAGAAAAATATCTGAAACTATATAAGATAATTCCAGTATGTTCAGTGATTAATGCTAATCAGATTAATTTGTTATACCTGGATTGGTTAACCTACAAAAGCATTGGATGAAAACAGCAAGATAAGATGAGAGGGCAGTTCCTTTATTACTGTTTTTAATGATGTGATTAACATACATCTTTTGATTACAGAAGGAAATCTTGCAAAAAAGGAACATAATGATGAAAATACTTCCTATTTAATGAAAATGAAAGGAGGAGGAGAAAAAGGCCCTCTGAAAGTAAATATAAATGATATTATAACAGGATTTATGGGTGGAGCTATAACCATTTTTATTCTCGGTTTATTAACACGTTTTACCTATACTCCTTTGCTAATAGCTTCATTTGGTGCAAGTTGTGTATTAGCATTCGGACTCTGGAATTCACCATTATCACAGCCTAGAAATATTATAGGTGGCCATTTCATTTCCACTTTAATAGGATTAATTATTTATCATTTATTTGGTAATGAACCATGGTCATTGGCTTTGGGAGTTGGGTTAGCTATCGGTTTAATGATGTTAACGAAAACAACCCATCCTCCCGCTGAGAGCAGATCCAATAATAATAATACTCGGCTCTTATTCATGGGAATATCTATTTACACCAGTATTAACAGGATCTATTGTAATTGTACTGTTAGCATTAGTTATTAATAATTTAAGAAGCAACAGGAAATATCCAGTTTTTTGGATATGAATTATTGGTTAAAAAATAAAGAATACGTTAATGTAAGGGCGACCGTCGAATCCACTGGTATAAATGGGGTTAGACGGTTTTTGTTTGTGAATTAATCAATCTAAAGAGGATTAATGCTTATATGGAGAGTTAACGCTATTGCATGAAAGTCTGTGTTTAAGAGAAAAATGTTTGTTTATGGAGGGAGATAAGTTTAATTACTTTATTTGGTAATAATGTTATGATAAGTATAAAAAGGCAATGGAAAGAGTGAGATTAATGAATCATGTCACTACCAGAAGACCATTATACTTTTGGCTATCCATCACCTTATTACTTTGTGGAATAGTTTCATGGATGCCATATTTAGCTTTTAAAATTCAGGAACCTTATGGATTGCTTACTTTAATCATTAACCCTGTTGGAATGATCCTAGGAATACTCTCAGCAAAAAAATGGGTTGCTTTAAGTAATTTAATTATGATATTTAGTATTTTTCACGTAGCAATATTTGTATATCTGTCTAAAGGGTATATTCCTATGTGAGGGTTCTGTTTTTATTCAAAGCTTAATTAAACTATATCATCTCCATATTCCAAATGATGGTGAAAAGGCTATTCTTAAAGCATATACAGTAGTAGGCTAGTTAAAAGCAGTTTTAGAAATTACTTATATGATTTTTAAAAGCCCAAATGAATGAAGGCAACTTTCAAAATCTGTGTCCAGTAGAATCCGAAACACAGATCATAAAAAAGTTGCCTAAATATAAATTGTAGTTATGTTACTTATCTAGTTTTATTTAAAATATTTATTTAATGTATAAGCAATTCCGTCTTCTTCATTTGAACGCGTAACTTCATCAGCTACAGCTTTTAAATCGTCTACGGCATTAGCCATCGCAACTCCGATACCAGCATATTCGACCATAGTAGCGTCATTATGTCCATCTCCGAAAGCAATCATCTCTTCTTTTTTGTATCCTCTAGGAATTAGCACTGTATCTAATGCTTTTGCTTTATCAATTCCTTGAGCAGTAAATTCAAAGTAAAAGGGAGCTGTAAACACACAATTTAACGTATCTTTGAAAGGCTCCATCATCTCTTTGTAATGTTTCTGAAGATAATCATCAGATCCTGCAGTTAGGATTTTATTTAGTGGATAATCAGCAAATGCCGCCAAATCATCTACTTCACATAGTTTATATTTACCACCACGGGATTCGTATTTCATTATGTTAATATCATTACCATTATACTTTATTTCATTATTGAAGACATCAGTTACATACATATAGTTATCTTTATCAATCATAGGAATTACTTGAAATTTTTTCATATGCTCAAGCACGGCTTGACCTTGTTCAACAGTCATTGTTTCATTAAATAATACTTCATTGGTTTCACAATCCACGACTTTAGAACCGTTAAAAGAAACTAAAAGTCCATGATGCTTTTCCATTTCTAATTCTTTCGCAAAATCCATTAATCCAGATGTTGGTCTACCAGAAGCAAGAACTAAGATTGCTCCAGCTTTTTGTGCCTTTAGTAAAACCTCTTTTGTTTCTGCAGATATCGCTTTTTCATTATTCGTTAATGTACCATCCACATCCATAATAATTACTTTAATATCATTCACAATTGAATCCTCCCTTGAATTTACCGTATAAGTATTATTTATAATATCTTATATTTATTATCTCTTTATCAGTTCTCTTTCAATAGCAATATTATATTATTTATACTTGCGTTTTCCATCAAAATTGGGTTTAATATTATCAAAATCGTATTTTCTTTGGAGGCAATCATGAATTCAGTATTGGAAATATTTTCGGATTCATCTGAACGAGTAAACTATAATATACCTGATTTCCCTTTATATGTGCGAAAAGGAAGATTACTTTACTTTGATAAATATGTTGCACCAAGTCATTGGCATTCCGATTTAGAATTTATTTTAGTACTTGAAGGTTCTATGGAATATTTTGTGAATGGTCATACGGTTAGTATTGAAAAGGGAAATGGGATTTTTGTAAATAGTAAGCGTATGCATTATGGTTATTCTAACAATATGAATGATTGCCACTTTATTGTTGTAGTTATTCATCCTATATTGCTTGGTGAGCACACTCAAGTAGGAAAAGTCTACCTCGAGGAAAAATTCGGATTATCTACTGAAGACTATATATTATTGAATGAACAAGTTCAATGGCAACAAGAAGCACTGACGAAATTAAATGAAATATATGAAGAAATGCATGAAAACGCAAATCCACTTCGTTTAAATGCACAAGTTATGTCTCTTTGTGCAAATATAGGAGACCATATACAAAAAGTCCCTAGGAACCATGTTGATGACAATTCCTGGGGGACAGTCTGGAAAATGACAAATTTTATTCATGAACATTATGAAGAAAAAATAACACTGGATGACATTGCGTTTGCTGGCAATGTTTGTAGAAGTATATGCTGTAACTTATTTAGTAAATATATTGAACAAACTCCCAATAATTATCTAATAGGCTATCGAATTCAAAAAAGTTGCGAAATGCTAAAAGAAACAAATAGATCTATCAGTGAAATTGCAATTGCGTGTGGTTTTCAAAGTGGAAGTTATTTTTCCTATACTTTCCGTAAGAAAATGAGCTATGGGCCACAGGATTATCGAAGGCAAATTACAATAGCCAATCCTAGTTCTACTTACTAAAGTTATAATTTAAAATGTTCTAATGTATTTTGTCACATCTAATTCAAAAGTAAGAATGAGGCTGAGTTATAAGTATGTAAATCTGCATAAAAACCGAACTATTTTATCGTTTTTGATAATTAGTTCGGTTTTTTGTGTTTTCGGTGTTAATACAATAATTAAAAATCTTAGTAGAATGGATGGGAGCGTTATGAAATGAACTAATTTTAAAGCCCTATCCCAAATTTAGCTGAAATTACATTATTCGTGTTTAGTTAGATTATATATTGTTTTGTCTCAAACACTATTTTTATAGATTTTATGTACAAGACCTAAGTAGAAATATAAGGGACGATTCTTATGAAATACACGATTTCGAAAGAATGATATTTGATTTTGATGGAAGTGATCTATGTAAACATATACAATTTATTTATATTTAAAATAAGAAAGACGGGGTGTGAAGTGTCAAAACAAGAAAAGAAATCAAATAGTGAATTTAATCGTACCCTTAATCGTTCCTTGTTTTCGTTAGTATTACCAATAGCATTTCAAAATTTAATTTCAGCAGCTGCCATTGCGGTAGATGTTATAATGCTTGGTGTCATTAATCAATCTGTAATGTCTGCCGTATCACTTGCGGGACAAGTAACTTTTGTATTGTCGCTATTTTATATGGGTATTTCAACTGGAGCAGGTATACTCACGGCTCAATATTGGGGAAGGAATGACGTAAATGTAATTCAACGGGTATTTAGCATTACTAGTATTTTTTCACTGAGTATATCGATAATATTTTTTGTGTTTTCGTTTTGCTTTCCCGAAGTGCTAATGCGATTACTTACAAATGATACGGAGTTAATTTACTATGGAAAGATCTTTTTGCGTACTGTGTCGTTTTCGTATATCGCAATGGGACTATCTCAGGTTTATTTTAGCGTGATAAAAAGTATGGAGAACGCACGATTCAGTGCATGGATTAGTTCCATTTGTCTTTTTCTTAATATCGGCTTAAATGCACTTTGTGTTTATGTATTCTTTCCGGGTATGCCGGAAAAGGCCATTACAGGGGTAGCTGCGGCAACTGTATGTGCTAAGTTCGTAGAGCTTGGATGTTGTATCATTCATTCAATCAGATACAGTCAAGTTAAATTTCACCTACCATTAAAAGATAAGATTAATCGTCAGTTACGTAAAGACTTTCTAAAATATACAATTCCTATACAAGCTAATTATTTTGTATGGGGCGGTGGCTTAACAGTTGCTACATCCATAATCGGACATGTAAGTGCTGATATGGTTGGCAATAAAAGCATCCAAAAGAATCAATTTATATGCATTGCTTTTAGGTATTGTAGCAGGCGGGACTATATTGGTGATAAAGCCATTGGTGTTCCTTATAGTAGACCTAAACGTTAATGCCCAATCATACTTAGATGGAATGTTATAAGTATGCGCTTACTATTGTATTGGTAAGTCCATTAATTCAACAATCATTGGGGTTTTTTTCCAGCTGGAGGAGATGCGGAATTTGGGCTTTGGTGTGATATTGTTGTAATGTGGATTATAGTATTGCCATTAGGCTATTTGAGTGCATTTGTGTGGAATTTACACCCTATATTACTGTATGCAGTACTCAATTTAGATGAAATTCTCAAGCTGCCGTTGGTTGTATATCGTTATAGTCAATATAGATGGGTTAAAAATATTACAAGAGATGTGGCATCATAATGAATAATAGAATGAAAAGGAGAAATGACATATTACAATGAGAGAAAGAATCCATTCAGGAAAGTTATTTACTGATTATTGTGAAGGATTACCAGAAGATAGGATGCAAGCTAAAAGAAGAATGATGGAATTTAATGCAACAAAACCAGATGCATTAGCAGACCGAGTTCAAATAATGGCAGAAATATTCGGTAAGGAAACTAAAGCATGGATTGAACCACCATTTTATTTTTGCTATGGCACAAATATTGAAATTGGAGAAGGTACTTACATTAATTTTAATTGTAATTTTGTTGATGACACGAAAATTATCATTGGAAAAAAAGTGTTGTTTGGTCCGGCCGTAACAATTGCTACTGTTGGCCATCCAATCAATCCTAATTACAGAGAGTATATGTATGCTGAACCAGTAAAAATCGAAGATAACTGTTGGATTGGAGCAGGAAGTATCATATGTCCAGGGGTAACCATTGGTGAAAACAGTGTTATAGGGGCTGGAAGCGTAGTGACAAAAGATATTCCAGCTAACTCAGTTGCTGTTGGTAATCCTTGCAAAGTAATGCGAACAATAAATGAACATGATATGGAATACTACTATAAGGACAGAAAAATAACACAACAAGACTTAGATGAGGAAGCAAGCTTAAGGTAGTGTAAGATAAGCTAGGTAAAACGAGTGAGTAGTGAGTGGCGAAAAAAATTTTCCCACTCACATAAAAAAAATCTGCATTATATAATATTACATCGTTGTAAAAGCGAGGATCATAATGTTGAAATATCAGTATATTGCTTTGGAAATGGAAAGGTATATTACAGAAAATGCATTACAACAAGGAGACAAGTTACCTATAATTGAAACATTAATAAGTCACTATAAGGTTAGCAAAAGTACTGTTATAAAAGCACTTAAACTGTTGGAGGACAAAGGAATTGTTTTTTTGGTGAGAGGAAGTGGGGTTTTTTTAAGAGGCCAAAGCAGAAAAGGTTATTTTAATCTATTGCCATCCCAGAAATTTCAACAAGTTGATCATAATAGTTCTCCTGCTTTGCGAAAAGTAGTCGGCATGGAAATAGTAAGTGCATTACCAGAGGTTGCAGATGCTCTTGATTTAGACAAATACTCAAAAGTATATTCCGTAAAGTTAGTTCATTATATGGAAAAGCAAGTGTTATGCACGGAACAAGTGTTTTATAATAAGGAAATTATTTCTTATCTGGACAAAGAAATAGTTTCTAAATCAATTAATAATTATTTGAAAGACGTCTTAGGATTAAAAATAGGATTTCCTGATATTTATATAAATTTGGATAAACTGAACTCTGAAGAAGCAAGTTTTTTTGGATTGAAATTAGGGGATCCAATGCTGTGTAAAGAAATCATTTACCATCTTACAAGTGGGCAGCCTTTCTGTTACTCAAAAGCAATATATCATTATAAACAAGCTAAATTCGTTATTAAAGGAAATAGTTTTAATTCCATATGATTTATGTTAAGTCAAAAATACATAAAATAATTGATTTTTAAAATGAATAATTTCACTTTTTTAATTCGTTTAATAAGTTGCTAATGATGAAAGTCCCACTTGATAAGGGATAAAAGATATTTGATTAGTTGAAAGGAATACTCAAAATTAATTTGTGTTTGAGGTGCAGATTATGTTGAGAAGTCAGGTTATTGTTAATCTTCCAAGAGGACTACAGGCAAGAAACACATGTTATTTTGTTGCAATTGCTTCTATGTTTGATTGTAAAATACATATTATTTATAAGGGAGTTACTAGTGGGATTGATTTAATGGATATTATGAATTTAAATGTTTTGGAGAAAGACGAAATAATTTTAGTTGCCAATGGAAAAGATGAACAGAAAGCTATTTCCACTTTGGAGAAATTTTTTAACGAAGGAAAGTTGGATAATAACTCCTTAATCATACCATAGCTGCACTTGGAAATGATAATAAATCATTAAGAATCCCTGTTCAGAGAAATGAATGAACTCTGTATAAACTCAACCGTCAATAAACGATGATGAGTTTAGATTGAATTTAATATTAGTTGAATAATTTTCTTATCGTACATTTTATAGCCAAAATGTACGATTTTTTTATTTTATTGGAATGTTATTATTTTCTATATTTTAGGGGAAATTATCTCAGATTCGATGATTTGGAATGATGAATAATGTAGCCTATTCATTACTACAAAATTCTGCTCTTAGGACTATAAGGCATTAGATCTAGAAAATCATAGTTTATAGGAGAAGAACGTTGAAATTACTAAAAATAATAAAAAGGAGTGGGATAATGGCCGATTTTTCAGTAGTGAGACGCAAGTTGATGAAAGTCATGATTCTTTTCGCGATGATTCTTAGTCTTTCAACATTACCTTTAAATGCATTTGCCAAAGAGTTTCCGTGGATGAACAAAGGTCTTTCTGCTGAAGAAAGAGCTCGTACTTTAGTCGGAAAAATGTCATTGGAGGATAAGGTAGACTTTATTACCGGAAACGTCAACAGTGATTACGGATTTTATAATCAGGGATTAGCAAAATACGGCATACCAGCCTTACAAATGGCAGATGGACCAGTTGGAGTCCGCATAGCTAATCCTGAAATTCAAAATAGACAATCAACTGCCTTGCCTTCTGCAATAAGCCTTGCAGCAACATGGAATATAGAGACTGCAAAAGAATATGGAAACCTGATTGGGAATGAAGCTTTTAATACGACGCATAATGTTATGCTTGGTCCTGGACTTGACATTGCCCGCATTCCTTTCGGCGCAAGAAACTTTGAATCTTTCGGTGAAGATCTATATTTGCAAGGACAAATGGCAACAAGCTATGTGAATGCTCTTCAAAGTAATAGTGTTTTGGCGACAGCCAAGCATTATTTATTGAATAATCAAGAGAAAGACCGCTTTACGATTGACTCTCAAGCAAGTGCACGAGCAATAAATGAAATCTATGCAAGACCATTTGCAAGCATCATTGAAAATGCTGATTTAGGAAGTGTCATGTGTTCATATAATAAGGTCAATGGTATTCATACTTGCAATAATGTTGATTTACTAGCAGGTCTACTTAGAGAACGCTTAAACTATCAAGGATTTGTCATGAGTGACTACGGAGCTAATAACAGCACAGTTGATTCTATTAATGCCGGACTTGATTTAGAAACACCGGGAGAGCCTTCTGGAGTATGGGGAAATAAGCTTCTACTGGCTGTATATGAAGGGAAAGTAAAAAAAGAGACAATTAATCAAAGTGCTTATCGAATTCTTTACCAAATGTTTAAAAAAGGTTTATTTGATAATCCCACGCAGAACAATCCAATTGATATAAAAGCCCATGGGGAAATAGCTCGTAAAATCGCTGCTGAGACAATGGTATTGTTGCAAAATAAGAAGGATGTTTTACCATTAAATACACAAAAGCTGAAGTCAATTGCGGTCATTGGACCTGACGCGGATAATGCTTCAGCAGCTGGCGGAGGGAGTTCTCTTGTTAATCCTACTTATACAGTAAGTCCGCTAGAGGGTATAAAGAGACGTGCAGGAGCAAATGTACAAGTTGAATATGAGGCAGGGACAGATCCAGTTAATGCCGGTGATATTTTTCCTGGACCTGATGCAGTTCCTTCTTCTTTCTTATTGCCAGCTGCAGGTTCAAAAGAGAATGGTTTAACAGCTGAATACTGGTCGAATGAGAATATGGAAGGAAATCCAGAATTTAAACATACCGCTAAACAAGTTAGCTTAAATCTTGGTTTCTATAATTATAAAGGTTTTAACGCACAATCAACTAAGTTAGACAAACTGCCAACTAGCTTAAATGGCAAGATGTCTGCAAGATATACCGGTGTAATAAATGTACCGAAAAAAGATAAATACACCTTATCTACGACAAGTTATGGATCGAGTAAAGTGTATATTGATGGAAAGTTAGTGATTGATAATGCTGGTGAAGAACTGAAAACAGTACAACAGACAATTACTTTGGAAGCAAACAGAAATCATAATTTGAAAATAGAGTATAAAACAGACTACAAAGAGGCTCCTGGATATAAGAATGGCGGACAATTACGGTTTGGATGGAAAGCTTCAGACAAAATTATTGTCAAAAATATCAAGCGTGCCGTTAACTTAGCGGAAAAATCAGATGTAGCGGTTATTGTAACAAGAACGTATGATAGCGAAGGTTACATAGATCGGTCAGATATGGAACTGCCTAATAACCAATCACAATTAATTAAAGAAGTCGCAAAGGTAAATAGAAATGTCGTGGTTGTTAATGAAAGTGGGATTGCTGTAAAGATGGGTGACTGGAAAGATAAGGTCGCTTCTATTGTACAAGCATGGTATCCAGGTCAGGAACAAGGAAATGCTATAGCTGATGTATTATTCGGAGATGTTAACCCTTCTGGAAAGCTGCCAGTCACATTTCCTGTCGATGAAGACTCAACACCTGTTTCTACGGAAGAACAATATCCTGGAATTAATAAAGTTATAAAATATACAGAAGATATATTTGTCGGTTATCGTGGCTATGAACAAGCTGGCATTAAAGCAGCTTTCTCCTTTGGACATGGTTTATCCTACACTAAATTCGATTATAAAAATTTAAAAACAAAGGTTAAAAATTCGTCAGAATCCACTGATCCAATGGTTGAAGTTACTTTCAATATAATAAATACAGGTAGGGTGACTGGCTCTGAAGTAGTACAAGTATACATTGGTAAACTTCCTGCTAACATAGAGACATCTCCCAAACAATTAGCAGGATTTAAAAAAATTGAACTAAAGCCTGGGAACGAAAAGAGAGTAAGAATGAAACTCGATTCAAAAGTCTTTTCTTATTATGATGAAAAGAAAAACAAATGGATCTTTCCTTCAGGAGAAGTAGCTATATATGTAGGCAGCTCTTCAAGTGATATTCGTCTAGCAGGAAGTGTAACTATCTAAAGCGAAATCAACTTTAAAAGATAAAAAAGTCCAAATTGAGGGAAGGTGTTATCTTTTATCATTTAACGATTAAGTAAATTTGGCAGCAAAACCGTCTAATCCTTGATATATAGGGGGTTAGACGGTTGTTTTTTTAAAGCTTTTATCGCTTCCGTACAAAGTTTTTTTGATTAATTTATTGCTGTATGTCACTGCCGCTACAGAAAAAAATCCAGTTCTTAAGAGACATTATGTATCTCTATGAATGATCCGCAATATTAAAAGAGAGAATGCTAATTTGAATCAGAAATTAAGATTTTTCTCCTTTCCGATGTTATTTTTCATGTATTGCTTTGGTGTAAAACCTGTAAACTTTTTGAACACCTTAGTGAAATAGCTTTGATCGGTAAAATTAAGCAGGGTATATATTTCTGATAAAGAGTAATTAGAAAATATCATTAATTTTATGGCTTCATCAATTTTAGATTGCTGAATATATTCCGTAACTGAAATCCCAACCTCTTTTTTAAATAAGTTTGAAAGATATTTTGGATTCATGGAGACATAGTCAGCAAGGACAGCGAGAGAAATATTTTCGTATATATATTTAAATATGTAATGCTTGCAATCACTTATTGTTTTGGAGCTTTGCTGTCTTTTACCTTTATATACTCTTTCAGCAAAGTCCAAATAGGCACTTTCAGTAAGTGTCTCAACCTCTTTAATCGTATGAAGTTCCTCAATATCCTGAATATACTTATCTCCTAAAGTATAAGCAATTTCAGGATTTAAACCACCAGCAATTGCCGCTCGAGTAGCCAGCGTAATCCCTGCTATTTTTAAGTTCTTATGACTTCTTATTTCACACTGCTTTGACAATACTCCAAATTCAAAATCGGATCTTTGATGAAAGGCTTTATAATAGATGATTAGATCTTCTTTATTTCCATCCGTAATATATTGATATAATTTCTTTTCGGCAGCAGGGTCATGATGAAAGGAGGAGTTTTGACGTAAATCTGAAATGCTTTTGTCTGATACTTGGTGTTGATGGAAATTATCTATTGAATAGAGATTTTTTTCCGTAATGTCGTTCATGTCAAATTTTTCTTTAAATAAAACATAAGAAAGAAGAATACTTGATTTAATTAACCTCCATCTACTTATTACAGGCAAGGAATAAAAATAGTCTTTTACTTTTGGGGTGAGTTCACCTAAATCATTTGCATAAAATATGTTGGTTAACATTGCTTCTGAAGGATTTGCGAATACCGTTGGGCCTAAGAAAATTGTCCCGATGTACGTATGGTTTTCAACAATAGGAATTAGAACAAACTGTTCCTGAAATATAGTTGAACACATGATTGGAAGTGTTTTCTCTTTTTCTGATAGATTGATGCTTTTTAAATGCTCCTCATAGGAAGAAAACATTGGATTATGAGGTAGGTTAGATGAATGATTGAGTATTAATTTACCTTGTTTGTCTAGGACTGAGATTGGGATACTCGTTGTCTCATTAATTAAATTGCAGCCAAATTCCAAACCAATTTCTCTGAATGTATGATCCATTATAAAATCCCCCTTAACTATTTATAGTGAAATTTGTTAAAGCACAGTTTTACGGTTAAAAACAGGTTGCTCAAACTAGGGAGGATATGAAAGAGAAATTCGGAGAGAACGTAAGGTATCCTTTAAGAACGGACATGGAAAAGTAAGCCACTTGAAAGGAAAAGGTAAAAAAATATATTTTTAAAAATGATTAAGTACCATTTTAGTGGAAAATCTACCATAAAAATGTTCTGAATAAATATATAATTCTAACTAATCCTCCTTGTAATGCTGATTATTTTAAAATGAAAACGCATCCATTACAAGGGTATTATGTTCTAAACATTAAGGGGAGTGAGTGACAAGTGAGAAAGTATTGGTTTATTAGTTTTTTCATGATGATGTCTTTAATACTAGGTGCCTGTAGTAATAGTGCATCAAATTCCGAAGATCTGACCATTCCAGAAAACCCAGAGGATGTAAAAGGGGAAGTTACTGTATGGGCATGGGCGCTAGAAGCCAATTACTTAGAAAAAGATGTAACACCTGCGTTTAATAAGATTTATCCAAATGTAAAAGTAACAGTCGAAAATCTAGGGGTAGACCAAGTGTATCAAAAACTAAGTGCTGGATTATCAAGTGGTGGTAGTGGTTTACCTGATTTAGTCCAGGTTGAAAATAATCGTGTTCATTCATTTACTAATAAATTTCCTGATGCTTTCACAAATCTTAGTAAGCTAGGTTATAGCGAACATGAAGATAAGTTTTCGACCTCTAAGGTGGAAGGTTTGAAGGACCAAGACGGTAACATTATCGCTGCACCAAGAGACTTGGGTCCAGTAGGCGTAATTTATCGCAGAGATATTTTCGAGGAGGTAGGGATAGATCCTGAAAGTATCGAAACATGGGATGACTATATCGAAGCTGGTAAGAAAGTAGTTGCCCATACAGGCAAGGCATTTTTAGGGACTGATAGTGAGGCGCTTTTGCGGATTATGCTGCAACAACAAGGTAAATATTATTTTACGGAAGATGGAAAATTAGATCTTACTTCACCTGAAGCAGAGAAGGCCGCTGCTATCATCCAAAAGATGAAGGATGCAGGGATTATTACGTATACAACTAACTGGGATGGTCAAGTAGCTGCGATGAAAAACAGTGAGGTTGCGTCACATCCAGGGGCTGTATGGTGGAGCGGAACTATGCTAGAACAGATGCCCGAATTAGCAGGTAAGTGGGATATGTTTAGACTTCCAGCTGTTGAAGAAGGTGGAGTTAGGGCTGCAAATGATGGAGGATCTGCTTTAGCGATCCCAAGTTCGTCTGAGAATAAAGTAGCTGCTTACGTGTTTGCAGAATTTGCCACAACTGATGTGGATTCGCAAATTCTAGGATTAACAAATAGGGGGTTATTCCCATCCTTATTAGAAGCATATGATAGTCCGATCCTAACGGAAAACCAAGAGTATTTTAACAATAAACCATTCTTTAAGAATTTTTCAGATACAGTAGCAGACATTCAACCGATTAACCATGCTCCAGCTGAACTAGAGGTTAGATCAATCATGACAAGTGAATTTCAAGCGTTTTTACTAGAAGATAAAGCGGCGAAGCAAATGTTAATTGATGGGGAAAAACAATCGAAGCAGCAAATAGGAATAGAAGTCTCAGAATAAAAAAGCTAATAGACTAGGCGGACTAGTCCTCCTAGTCTAATTCTAACTATATGGAGGAGTGATGATATTGCAAACAGGTCGTTCTTTAAAAGAGGAGTCGGAAGCCGTTATACAGCCTAAAAAGAAGAAAAAGCTGCTTACCGCTAAAAGTACACCCTATTTCTTTATTGGGCCAGCTCTTCTGCTGTTTTTAGCTTTTACCGTTTATCCAATTATCGCTTCCTTCTTACTGAGCTTTAAGACAAAGGTTATGGGGGAGTTTACATTTTCTGGTTTGGCAAATTACACTAGACTGTTTAGTGACCCGCTATTTTATAAAGCTTTGGGAAATACATTCATTATTTTAATCGTCCAAGTTCCAATTATGTTGCTTATAGCAGTTATATTAGCTGTTTTCCTTAATTCAACATTACTAAAAATGAAAGGCTTTTACAGAGTAGCCTTTTTCACTCCAGCTGTTACTTCGTTAGTTGCAGCGTCTGTCATATTTGTTCTTATGTTAAATACAGATTATGGATTAATCAATTATTTATTATCCTCTATTGGGGTGGAGAAGGTTGGTTGGTTAACAGATCCATATTGGGCAAGGGTTTCCTTAATCGTCGTAACCACCTGGAGATGGACGGGGTATAATATGGTCATTCTTCTCGCAGGGCTGCAAAGTATCCCCCACAGTCTTTATGAAGCGGCTAGTATTGATGGAGCAGGCTCCATTCGTAAATTTTTTACGATAACGATTCCACAATTAAAGCCAGTATTATTATTTACTTTCATCCTCTCCACAATTGGATCATTCCAATTGTTTGATGAACCTTATAATTTAACAAGCGGTGGACCAAACAATGCAACACTTACTTTAACCTACTACTTATACAACCAGGCCTTTGGTTACTTTGACTTTGGGTATGCTTCTGCGATTGCTTATGTCATTGTAATATTTATTGCATTCTTTTCTTGGATTCAATTTAAAGTAGTGAGGGATGACTAATGGGAAATCATAAATTGCTGAAAAAAACTTCTTTACACATTTTTCTACTAATAGGGGTTGTCATATCTCTAGCTCCTTTTTATTGGATGGTGGTAGGAGCTACTAACCCATCTGGGGACGTGTTATCCTTTCCACCTAAACTGGTGCCAGGAGATTATTTATTTGAGAACTATAAAAACTTAAGTGAATCAATTGATATTGTTCAAGCAGTTCTTAATTCATCTGTCATTTCCATTATTTATGTACTTATGAGTTTATTAGTCTGTTCGACAGCAGGATATGCTTTTGCTAAATATAAATTTAAAGGAAATAATCTGATTTTTGCATCCTTCCTGCTTGCGATGATGATTCCATATCAAGCAACAATCATTCCATTATTCCAAGTATTTGGTTCATTAGATTGGATTAACACCTACCGAGCTGTTCTATTACCACAAATTTGCTATCCTTTTGCCATTTTTTTGATAAGGCAAAATATGAAGGGTATTCCAGATTCATTGTTAGAAGCAGCTAGGATAGATGGGGCAGGGGAATTGTATATATTTTTTAGAATAGTGTTACCAACCATGAAGCCTACTTTGGCTGCAGTCAGTATTTTCTTGTTTACACACCAATGGAATAATTTTATGTGGCCATTAATTGTCATGACAACACAAGAAAACTATACACTGCCTGTTGCGTTATCTACCCTTGCAGGACTTAATTCTATCGATTATGGACAATTGATGTTAGGCACAACTATTTCTGTACTTCCAATTATGATAGTTTTCCTCCTTCTTCAAAAGCACTTTGTATCGGGGATTCTTGGAGGGTCTATTAAGGAATAGAAGGAGTTATGATTTTATGTAAGATAAAATTAAATCTATGGAGGAATAAATATGGAGAAAAGATTAGTAGAAAATAAATTAAAGCTTGGTGTATGCTACTATCCGGAGCATTGGTCAGAGGACCTATGGGAGGATGATTTTAAGCGCATGAAAGACCTAGGTATCACTTATGTTCGTATGGGGGAATTTGCTTGGACAATATTTGAACCGGAAGAAGGGACTTTTTCCTTTGATTTATTTGATCGAGCAGTAGCTAAGGCTCATGAATTTGGATTAAGTGTCATTATGGGAACACCAACAGCAACCCCTCCAGCTTGGCTAACTGAGAAGTATCCTGACGTACTAAATGTTGCTCAAGACGGTATTTCCTATCAACATGGTGCACGACGCCACTATAATTACAACTCGGAAAATTATCGAAAGCTATCATCGATAATTGTTACCCAAATGGCTCAACATTACGGCAGCAACCCAGCGATCGTAGGATGGCAAATCGATAACGAGTTAAATTGTGAAATTGATGTGTTTTATTCAGAAGCAGATCACCATGCGTTTAGAAAATGGGCAAAAGAGAAGTATAAAACACTGGATAACTTAAATAGTGCCTGGGGAACAGTATTTTGGAACCAAACATATACGAGCTGGAATCAAGTTTATTTAACTCGTAAAACTGTGCCGAATTCACCTAACCCTCATCATATGCTGGATGAAAAACGGTTTATTTCTGACAGTGCCATATCTTATGCTGCATTACAAGCAGACATTTTACGTAAACATGCACCGAATCATTGGATTACAACGAACGGTATGTTCAAGCATATAGATAATCATAGAATGACAAATGAAATACTTGATTTCTATGCCTATGATTCTTATCCAAACTTCGGAAGGGTAATCGAAGACCACTCAGAAAAGCCGTTGCGAGACAGAAAATGGAGCTGGAATTTAAGTGTTGTAAGAAGTATTTCACCAAACTATGCTATTTTTGAACAACAATCTGGTTCTGGTGGATGGACAACGAGACTTGAACAGCCCTCTCCAAAGCCAGGTCAGCTAAGACTTTGGACTTATCAATCTATCGCTCATGGTGCAGATATGGTGATGTATTTTAGATGGAGAACGGCTACAAAAGGAACGGAAATATATTGGCATGGAATCAATGACTATCATAATCAACCAAACCGCCGTGTAAAAGAGGTTGAACAGGTCAGCAGCGAGGTGCAGCAAATTGGGGAGAAGATAGCAGGTTCCTCTTATCAAGCAGAAGCTGCTTTAATTTCGAATTATGATAATGAATGGGATGGAGAGTTTGATCAATGGCATGGGCCATATGCTACTAAAAGTAAGGATGCATGGATTAAAGCTTTTCAATATAATCATATCCCAGTAGATGCCTTTAACCTGCATTCAGAAACTACAGTTGATGATTTAAAGAAATATAAAGTATTAATTTATCCACATGCCGCAATTGTCACCAAGCAACAAGCTAATCTATTTAGTGAATATGTTCAGCAAGGCGGAAATATTATTTTCGGATGCCGTTCAGGCTATAAAGATGAAACGGGTCAAACATATATGAAGGAATTCCCAGGATATCTTGCTGACTTGGTGGGCATAACAGTAGAAGAGTTTACGAGAGTTGCTCCTTTTGAACAGGTACCGAGCATTAACTTTAAAGGAGCACATGATATTGAGGCGAATGATTTCAACGAAGTCCTGCAACTACAAGAAGATGTAGAGGTAATCAGTACATTCGCGGGCGCACATTTTGAAGGAAAACCAGCTTTAGTCAAACGTAATGATGGATTAGGTAGTAGTTATTATTATGGTGGAGTATTTAATTTAGACTTGGCTTCCCTATTAATCAATGAATTTGAACTTAATAGCTATCAAGACAAATTTAAGCTGCCTGAAGAAATTGAGCTAGCTATTCGACAAAAGGATGGGAATGACTATACATTCTTATTAAACTATTCTGATAAACCACAAGAAATTGTTGTCAAAAAAGAGTTTAGAAATATGTTAACAGGTAATCAAGTATGTGGTGGGGTTACTTTAAAGCCTTATGGTGTATTGGTGCTGGAATCGAAGAATACCAAATAAGCTAATCATTGTTGGGAATATTAAATATAAATAATAACTTATTTGGTAGGGGAGCTTCATTAACGTTAGCAAGTGATTCGAAGTGACTCCTATGTCAATTGGCTGCTTACTGGGGCTTGAGTTCGATTTTTAATTGGACTCATGCCTTTTTAATTCCCTTAAATTCATATGTGATTAAATTGGGATAGAAAATTACTAATTGTTTTCCATGATAGATTCCTTCTCATTACACAAAATTGTCATAGAAGTTAGTCGATTAACATCAATTTTATATAGTACTATCGGGCTTTTTTTATAATTAACAGAATGTTCAAAAATAAAACCGTATAGATGTGTTATATTTTCGCTGAAACTCTAAATTAATTTAGATAAGGAGTGTCATTCAATGAAAGTATTTAATGTAAAGCGCATAGGGGGTGTAATCTTAACTTCCATCTTGTTAGCAGGGAGTATTTTACCGCATGTTTCTATTGCAAAAGAAAGTGCACTCCCCTTTATTGGAGAGTTACCGGAGAAGCTATAGATACAGCTTCTAATAATAGGGTGATGGATGATTTTATTAACGAAGATAATTCTGAGGAAGTATTGAAACAAATGGTAATGAAACTATTTGTTTCATAACTGATGAGGAGTTTATTAAGGCAGCTGAGCCTTCAGGAATTGAAATTTCTGCTGAACTTAAAAAAATGGCAGAGGTGCAGGGGTTACAAAAGTTGTTTGGACTGGAGCGAAGAAAAACGGAAATGTACAATTAAATCTTTCTAAAGTGGCTTTAACTACAATTAAAGGAATTGGTGTTGCAGGTTCAATGTGCTGGTATATAATAAATATGGCTTTTCAAAATTATGTTTTGGCCGGAAGGAGTATGGCTATTGTGGGTACTATTTCAGCTGGCAATACTAAAAATGGACGAATATACACTGTTAAGAGCTGGAAATATAAAGGCTTCGTGAATCAATAATGGTCAGTTTATGGTCAAAAAGACAATCGTTAGCAGAACGATATAGAAATAACACCAGTAAATATACTAAAGCTAATAAAATTATGGAGTTTCTTTTAATAATAATTATAGCGGTTATAGTAGTATCGCTTTTTGCGGATAATAATTCTTTTGTCAACAGCTTTGTGATGGATATACTAATATATCCTGTATATTGGATATTATATACAATAATTGCCATATTGGATATTCGTGGAAGATTGGATAATGATAGAAAAATAAATAAAGGCAACTGACCTTAGATAAGGAGTAAGTAAGAATCTTATTCTTTTGGGAAGTTACTTAATAGATGTAATAAAAGGTTAAATATTACATTTTTTTAGATGAACTTGTGAATAATTGCACATAAAAAGGATTTTCCTACTTTAGCGAGTGTTAATCGATGAAGGATTAATGCTCTTTTTTTGCTTTGGCATTAACCTTGAGCAAAGTTAAATAAGAAAATGAGCTATAAGGCCATAAAAATCCGCCAAAGACAGCATTATTAGATTCGGATAATTATGTCCTTCTATTAAATTTACATTATTGCTTTCATTCTTGAATCTTAAGCTCCAATCTTCCATTTTCATAATCGAAAAAACCAATTGCATGGGTGTCCATAAGTTGTCTTTGTTTCCTAAAGTTTCACTTTAATACTTATTTTAGTAATATATTCTTCTTCCTGTTTTGAAACCAAAGAATGAAGTAGATACTCTTCATATGCATCCCCATCTATAGTTAATTTCCGGAAGGCTATTTCTTTTAACAAGTAAGAATAAGCGATTTTTATATTATCATATGATCCTTGATAATAATAGATAGCATACAAGCCAGCAGGTTTCTGAGTAGTTCCTGGTCCTTCCATCCGACAAAATAAACAATCAGCTTGTAGAAAGTTTTCACTTAACAGATTTTTCTTATTAAGAACAGAACCAAATGCTGCTGCTCCATTAACGCCTACTTCTTTTAAAAACTCATCATAAATATGCGATAAATCTTCCACAGAGGCTTCCCAATCAATATTTTTCGATGAACTGAAAAGAACAGATTCTGCGGGAAGCTCTTTTAGTATCAACTCCCCAATAATTACATTCTTCAACTCATTTGTTACTTCAATTAATCGAGAAAGAAATAATTGATTCTCCTTAAGTTTATTAATTTCCTTTTCAATATTTTCAACTTGTCTTGAAGCAAGTTCATTTAATTTAGGAACGGAAGGTGATGCGAAATAAGATTTTAAATCATTGATTGGAAAGTTAACGGAACGAAGTGATTGGATTGCGCTAAAGGTATCTAATTGCGGCAAAGTGTAATAACGATAGCCATTTGAGTGTATACCTGCCGGATTAAATAAGTTGATTTTATTGTAATACAGCAAAGTATCTTTTTTAACACCAAATAAATTTGCAAATTCTCCTGTTGAAAATGTTTTTATGTGATTATTTATCATCTTTATGAATCCTCTCTTTACTATGGAGTTACTCCACACTTTATAATAACACTCAGTCAAGTGAATTTCATTTCTAAATAAAAAGGATTGGTGTTAAATAAATGAAGGAACTTCTTAAGAATAGAGTATTTCTAATAGTACAGGGGGCAGACCTATTACAACAAATTGGAATTTGGACCCGTAATATGGCTTTGCTTTTTTATATTATGGAAAGAACGAATAATAATCCGACAGCAGTCTCTTTACTAACTACATTAGAATATTTACCTATATTTATCTTTTCTTTAATTGGCGGAACATATGCTGATAGATGGAACCCCAAAAAGACTGTGGTCTATGGAGATGCTTTAAGTGCTCTTTCTATGCTGTTAATATTGATACTAATATCTAATGGAGTTTGGCAATCTGTTTTTGCAGCGACAGTAATATCTGCAATTATTAGTCAGTTTTCACAACCATCTTCGGCAGTCATTTACAAAAAACATATTCCAGTGAATTTGGTGGGTAGTGCTATAGGGATCAGCCAAAGTTTAATGGCGATATTTACTATTTTAGGTCCGGTGCTGGGAACATTTATATATACACAATTAGGGTTAGAAACATCCATTTGGGTATTGTTTGCCATTTTCACCTTAGCATCTGGACTACAATTGTTTTTACCGAAAACAGAGAAAAATAAATCAAAACAGGAAAGAAAATCAGCATTAATAGACGTAAAAGAGGGACTTGTTTACGTATTTAAGCATAACAATTTAAAATATATTGCTTGCTTATTTTTTATTGTTGGTATTTCTTTTGGAATTACTCAACCATTAGATGTGTTCGTAATCATGGAAAGGTTAGGATTACCTAAAGAAAGTGTTCAGTGGTTTGCTGCTGCAGAAGGAATCGGGATGTTGCTTGGGGGAGGACTTGCGGTAACACTATCGTCGTTTGTTGAGAAATATAGCAAATATGTCTTAACAACAACCATAATAGCTCTTTCTCTTATTACCATTATTGAAATCTTGTCATTCTGGCCACTTTTAACTGCAGCTGCGCGGATATTATCAGGACTGTCTGCTGCTTTTTTTCAAGTAATATTTAGTACAATGATGATGAAAGAAGTTGCTTCTGATTATATTGGCAGAACAAATGGGATTATTATGCCACTCATGATGGCAGGTATGCTTTTAGGCAGTGCTAGCTCAGGATTTATTGTGCTTAAAGTAGATTTATTTGGTGCTTATGTTTTATCAGCTATTTTAACACTTTCCTGTATTATTTTGACAAGTCGACTTCAATTAGAGAAGGTTGAATTAAGAACGAACTAATTAGATACAAAAAGGGGTTCTAATAAAGAAGGGGAGATATACCTTTTTAATATTGTCTATCGGCATTTTGTAAGACAATTAAATTACTCAACAAAGGCTGCCCTTAAAAAGGGCAGCCTTTGTAAAAATTTAGCCTTTAATTACTTTCAATTACTCTGTATTTTTATGGAGACTGGCTCAGGACGATTACATGTACTTTCCATCATATAATGTCTGCCGCTATCAGAGGAATCGTGGAAGCCATGCATCGCTTCTAACACATGATATGCTAACTTGCCATTGGCCCGGTAGTGACCACCTTCCATAATCGCTTGGGCCATATCTGCCACGCCAAGTCCTCTGCTGTTTTGAGCGTGACCGTATTCTAAAGGCACCTCTTTAAATTCATTTTCGTCACGTTTTCTAATCTTAACAGGTCCCCCAAATGTATTTGGATCAGGAACTAATAATGTTCCTTCGCTGCCGTATATTTCAATAGGTGGAAGAGAGGTACCGCCAAATGCATCGAAACTTGTGGTAATATTTCCAATCGCCCCTGAAGCAAAATCTATAACACCTGAGATATGGGTGGGAATCTTTACGTCGATCGTAGTACCTGCTTTTGGTTCGCTCAGTACTGTTCTTTCAGGATAGCTAATCCGGGTGAAGCCGGAAATTCGCTTAATTGGTCCTAATAAGGCAACCAAGGCTGTTAAGTAGTATGGTCCCATATCAAACATTGGTCCACCACCGACATCGTAATAGAAGGCTGGGTCTGGATGCCAATGTTCATGACCGCGGCAAATCATAAACGCAGATGCCCCAATAGGCACACCAATTTCACCTTGCTCTATTAAATGGATGGCTGTTTGAATTCCGGCACCTAAGAAGGTATCAGGCGCACTGCCAACAAGCAGATTTCTTTCTTTTGCTGTTTCTAAAATTTGTTTGCCTTCATCGCGTGTAACTGCCAGCGGTTTTTCCGTATAAACATGCTTGCCTGCTTTAAGTGCTTGAATACAGACAGAGGCATGTGCTTTTGGAATGGTTAAATTGATCACAAGGTCAATCTCCGGCTCATTCAGCAGTTCCATCACAGAACAGGCTTTGGGAATACTAAATTTTTCAGCTTGAGAATGGGCCCGCTGTATATCTAAATCGGCACAGGCGACAAGTTCGAGATGAGGGAATTTCGGACAGTTTTCCATATAAATAGAACTAATATTTCCACATCCAATGATGCCAACTTTAAGTTTTTTCATAAGGGTCCTCCTAGATTTTAGTCTAAAGGCTTTTTTATTGACTGTCTCCCATACCAGTATAGGTACGCACATTTCCGAAAGACGAAGCTTCATCTACTTTATGGGCCAGTGCCTTTCCAGCAGCGGCCCATAAAAATCCTCGGCGCATAATAAGTGAGACTTCCGGCATTGCAACAATATTGGCCTGATGACCTAACGAATTATAAAATACATTTCCGTGGCCCCAGCGTTTTGTCCAGACAACAGGCATATCTACTGCTTTGTTGGCTGAATGAGGGCCGTGAAACACTGGAAAGCGGGTAGTTGCTAACACTTCTACAGCTGGATCATAATGAAGGTAATATTGCTCACTAGCGACTTTAAAATCAGAAATATCCTTTAACAGCGGGCTAGACGAATGCTTAATGTTTACAGTGTATTCCACGCCATCATTACCAGGATGAGCGACCCAATTTCCACCCGTCATAAACTGCCAGTCAACATTATTTCGGAAAGAGTCACACATTCCACCATGGCATCCAGCTAAGCCGACACCTGCAGCCACTGCTTCAGAGATATTTAAGACATACTTTCTTTCGATTTCTCCCATTGTCCAATGAGGAACAATCAAGTCTAATGACTGTAACTTTTCCTTGTCTGCATAAGAGTCTAGTGAATTGGAGACTTCTACTTGGAAATTTTCTTCTTCGAGGATTCCTTTAAAAATGTCTGCAACTTGTTCAGGCTGATGGCCATCCCAACCGCCCCAAACAATCAAAGCCTTTTTATTCATTTTCAACCACACACCTTCAACAGTATTTTAAACAACGGAAATTCGAATCCATTGGCGTTTCTCAATCGATAAATCAACCGCTTCTAAAACTTGCTGGCACTTGACGCCGTCACGGAAGTTTGGGACAGGCTGACGATTCTCACGGAACGCTTCCATAAGTTCTACTACTTCGTGAATAAACGTGTGTTCATAGCCAATTGTATGTCCCGGCGGCCACCAATTTTCAGCGAAAGCATGACTTGGATCAGTTGCTAAGACGCGGCGGAAACCCTGTACATCTTCATCATCATCAGTAAAATAAACCTGCAGCTCATTCATCCGCTCAAAGTCGAAAATAACACTACCTTTACTTCCATTGAGTTCAAACGTATTCGTACAGCGATGGCCTGCAGCAAACCGTGTCGCTTCAAAGCTTCCTAATGCTCCATTGGCGAAACGAGCTAGAAATAAGGTAGCGTCATCCACCGTAACAGCTGCTTTTTCCTCGCTATTGCTGCCTTTTGCAGTTAAACCGGACATTTGGGCAGGAATTGGCCGCTCTTTAATAAAGGTTTTGCTCATCCCAATTACCTCTTCTATATCGCCAATTAGGTAATGAGCCAAATCAATCAGATGAGCGCCAAGGTCTCCATGTGATCCTGAACCGGCAATTTCTTTCTGCAGTCTCCAGGCAAGGGGAAAGTTAGGATCAACAAGCCAGTCCTGTAAAAAACAAGCTCTGAAATGATAAATTTCACCTAATTTACCTTCATCTAAAAGCTTTTTTGCCAGTATAACAGCAGGAGCGAAGCGATAGTTAAATCCAACCATATGTTTAACCCCACAAGCCTCAACTACTTCAAGCATTTCTCTAGAGTCCTTTAATGTAAGCGCTAACGGTTTTTCGCAAAAAACATGCTTGCCTGCCTTTGCTGCAGCCAATGCGATTTCTTTATGTGTATCACTTGGGGCATTGATATCGATTAAATCAATATCGTCTCTTTCCAATAAAGTCTTCCAGTCGGTTGCATACTCCTCCCAGCCAAATTGTTTGGCGGCAGCAGAAACACCGCTTTCATCCCGGCCGCAAATGACCTTCATTTCAGGATGAACAATGTTCGGGAAGAACATGGGAAGATCTCGGTATGCATGACTGTGCGCCTTGCCCATAAATTTATAGCCGACCATTCCAATTCTGAGTTTCTCCATAGTAATCTCCTTTTTTGATAGATGTAAAGACAAGGACAGAAATAGAAGGATAAACAAACCTTTCCCATTTTAAAGAGTATTAAGAAAAGTGATGATACCAAATGTAACAATAGTAAAAAGGGGAGCATGCCCGCAAGAGATAGATCAAAGCCTATGTCTGTGTGTCTAATATTGGTAAATGTATCATTTTTTCGTTTGACACAACAAGATAAAACTTATATAATCCTAGACAAAAATTATCCTATTGGGAAAAGGTGAACCTCAATGTTATTATATGAATCCCACCATTTTGATTTCATTTCAAACTATGACTCCAGTAATTTAAACTTTCCAAGCCATCTCCATCGTTGTTTTGAATTAATCTTTGTTGTTGGTGGCGAAATGGAAGTGATGATTGAAGAAAGAAGTTTTCATTTACACACTGGACAATATTTACTAATATTACCGAACGAAATTCATTCCATTTCGACAGTATCTCAATCAAGGGCTAAAATATGTATTTTTTCACCTGATTATGTACCGACCTTTCAAAAGATGATCGAAAATCGTTCCCTTGAAAATCCCATTTTCGACCTATCTGTACAGGCAAAAATACTTCTATCAAAAACACTCTTTAAAGATGACCTCAACTTGTTAGAACAAAAAGCTAGTCTTTATTTGTTATTATCCGAGCTAATGGCCCAAACAAGCCTCATTAAAACAGAAAAAAAAGACTCAGCATTGCTTCATACCTTGTTAACATACATACAAGAACATTTTACAGAACCGATTACCTTACAAAGTTTAGCTGGCACACTTGGATATAGCTATAATTATTTATCGAAATATTTTAATGCTCGTGTCAAAACATCGTTCACAGAGTTTTTAAATGATACTCGGGTTAACTATGCTTGTCATCTGCTCAGAACAACAGAAAAAAACATCACGGAGATTGCTTATCTTTGTGGATATGAAAACATCCGCTCATTTAATCGTAACTTTATCAAAAAAGTTTTATGTACACCAAAAGAATACCGAAGTAAACTTCCATCGCTTTTTCTTGGTTTGCATCCTGTCCACAATATAAAAACTGCTGATGAAAAAGATACCGAGACTGACTTATATGGCAGAATATGAGTTACTCAAAGCAAAATAGATGTTTAGACATTTTTATACTGAGTGTTTAAAGTTTTATTATCTTTGGTGACTTACTTAATTCCATAAAAAAATCCAGAGAAAGGATAAGGTTTTATTACCTGTTTTCCTTTCTCTTTTCGGCATGCTTGTAAAGAAAGAGCGATTACCACACCTCTTATTACACAAAGTTGTCATGGATTTTGGTTAATTTACATCAATTAATAGATAGTAATATCGAACTTTTTAGCTGGTTAACAGAATGTTCAAAAAATGAGTTAGAAAATTATGTTACCTTTTTATTGAACAACCACGTGACTTATTAAGTAACTGTTCAAGTAAACGCATAAAGAGGTGATAATAATCCCGAAATCAAACAGTCTAAATAATTTAGAATCATTACTTTAGTAAGTGGAAATATATCTTTCTAAAGTGTCGCTAACTACAATTCAGAACTTAAGGTTACAGGTAATATGGTCGCGGTTTTATAATATATGTGGTTTTCTAATTATGTTGGTGTTGCAACGAGTATGGTTAAGGTAGTTACAAATGCCTTTAAAGCATTCAGTATTAAGCATGGAAAGAAATATACTATTAAGAACTGGATATTCAAAGGAGCTGTGAATCAATAATGACCAGTTTATGGTCAAAAAGACAATCGCTAATTGAGCGATATAAAAATAACAGCAGTAAATATACAAAATTTTTTAACATGTTGCAAATTGTTTTTGTAGTTGTTGTTACACTTTCCGTAATATCGCTTTTCAAGGACGAAGATTCTTCTATTCTCAACAGTGTTTTTTTAATAATTTTAGATAAGTTTTTGGGTTGCTTTATCTTATAGTATTAATCTTAGATATTCGTGGAAGATTGAAAAATGATAGGAAATATAAATAAAGGCAATATATCTAAGATAGGTAATAAGCAAAGTAGGGAAGGCTACCGGCATCAGACCCAATACCAAGGTTCTGATAATTAAAAATGACAATGTTCAACAGCATCCTTTGGATGCTGTTTTTTTAATAAATAAGATGGAGAGAAGTAATGAAACATACTGATTAAGAAGTTAAAACTTTACGCCCATTGGAAGTAGAAAGCAAAATTTGAATAGTTTCCTTGATATAAAAATACTATATCTAATTATTACGCTATATTAGATAATTATGCTAGTAAAAATAACCAAAAAGAGAGAAGGGATGGCTATGACAATTTTTAAAATATAATTTCTAAAAGGAATCTAATTTTACTTTCTTATAAATATATAGAGGCAGAAAAGTATTTCTAAAAAGTAGTATATACAGTACCCTTTAATGCTTATTAGCGTTAAATTAAACAACAGATGCTGGTGATAAATAATGAACGCTCAGTTTAAAAAAGGTGTACTTGATTTAATAGTCTTGTTAATAATAGATAAAGAGGATGAATACGGGTATTCACTAGTAAAAAAAATATCTACTAAAATAATCATTTCTGAAGGTACTGTTTATCCGATATTAAGAAGATTAGTTAGAGAAAAAAACCTAACCACATATAATAAGGAGTCTAAAGAAGGGCCATTTAGAAAATATTATAGTATTACAAAGGATGGGATTAATAAACTAGAAACATTGAAATATGAATGGAATGAATTTTTTCTAATAATTAACTGCTTTATCGAAGAGAATGATAAATATAAACAAGATTAATTTTTTTGGAGTATATGAATGAAAATGAAAAAACAAAGAGTAGATATGTGAAATTTTAAAGGATTAACACTGTATATACTATATTATGCTTGGAAATAATGTTGGTTTTAAAAGTGTATTAAGTAATGTGTAGGCATGGAACCGGTAATGTACCGAGCTATGCCTTTTTTTTATTATAATCCTATTTATGTTAAGTAATTTCTATTACTCCATAGAGAGTACTATGCTTTAAACCATAATATACATAAGATACTACTTTATAAACAAAATATTGAACCTCCATTATTTCGATAGTATTTTGAGAATATACCAATTAAAAGGAATAGGAATTGAACACAGCTTTTAATAAGGAAACTAAGGAAAATAAACAAATGGATCAAAGGTAATTCAAAATATGTTATAAGTATTACTTCATTAATAAAGGGTTAGAACTATCCATTCGTTAGTTGCTGAGTAATGTTCCTTTAATTGGTATAAGCAATGTGTGTTCATGAAGTACCTTAGTAACTTATTGAGATTGGTGAAGGGGGAATGTGATTTTACTGCGATAAATGGTTCAAGCAATTAATTAACTATATCTTAAGAGAAATAGTAAAACGATAGCTTTAATTATTCACCATTTGTATCATGCAGAAAGAACTAATATGTTATAAAGGAGAGGAAAACAATAAATAAAAAAAGAAATCTGTTAAATAAATTTGGTGCGGTTGCTTTATCGGCAGGTATTCTAACGGGCGGATTTTTACCAGTTGTAGGACATGCAGCTGAACCAGAAGTGACAGCTGAATCAAGAATAATAGAAAAAGATATTGTATTAAGTGATGAATCTACAGTTATTTTTAGTGATAATGTAAGTAGAGCCACAGTAACAATTAAAGGAAACTTAACAGGTTCCAAGCCACCTCTTTTAAAGCCTCGTGCAACAGCAAAAACTAGTACAAGTCAAAATGTGTATTCAATTAGAGCAAAAGTAGATAGTAATAATAATGGAACTAGTACTTCTTCATCTGGATGGAAAACGTTAAACAATACTTCTATAGCAAATAGTGGGCAACTAATAGCTAATACTACTAAAGCAAAATTTACTGGATATCATCAAATGAAAATTACTAGTTCTTCAAGCTGGTTTTCTACTGCTAATACTAGTTTAACTTATTGAGCTAGTCGTTAAAATGATGGAGAAATTTTCAAAAGGGAAGAAAATAGTTTTTTGTTTGCTAGTAATTACTATTTTCTTCTTTTCTTCTTATTATATTAATAAACAAAGTATAAAGCCCACTGAGCAATCTTCTGAAATGATTTCTGATTCACCGCAAGATGTTTTAGATTTAGGGAAAGGTTATTCTCTTGGTGTTGATATTCCTATGAACAGTAATGCCAATCAAAGTATAGATAATGTTAATGGAAGAATTTTAATGGATATACCACAAGATATTTTAGAAGTTTCGTTTTCAAATAACTTAAGAGACGAACAATTTATCCTTAAAATTTTCTATGATTATGAAGAAATTAAATTTAAACCTTTGGATGAAAATAAGTTTGATTCATCATATATATTTGAATTATAGACGGGAAATACCATTACATTACCCTTTGAGTTAAATAGAGAAATATTAAAAGATAATAAATCACATAAACTTACAGTTGGTATATATGCTTCTCCAAATGAACATACTAAAATCCAAAAATTAATGACAAATTTTTTCGGGATGACTTTAGATTATGAAATTTTTTATGAAGATAATGGAACAATATCTTTAAAAAATCAAGATTCGACAATAAGTAAAACAGTTGATGATGTATCTTTTGAAGGGTTAGTAATTAATAATAATATTGGAAATATGGACGAAGTTTTATTCCCACCATATTCAATAAAGGTAAAAAAAGAAGAGAGAATAGAACTAGCATATTTTGCAAATTTAACTCAATCTATACCTGAGGAAGTAGAAAATTATTTGATTTTATCTATGCTGGATTGGAAACAAATTAAAATGAATGGTCACTCCTATTTATTATTAGATAAAAATTCCATAAATCCAGAATATGGGACATATTATATCACTGCACCAGATAAAGCAGGGTTATATGAATTTGTTGCCTTTATAATACCTAATCCAGAAAATAGAAAAAATGAAGATAATTATTTTCCGATCGAAACCGCATATAAATTCACTATAGAAGTTGTTGATTAATTGGTTACTATCTGGATTACTTTTTTCTAAAAATGGCAGCATTAATCTAATAGGATTAATGCTCTTTTTTATTTAACCTCTGTTAAGCCAAACGAGAATGTTAGTTAAGTAAAAAACGGAAAGGGATTGTTAGAAAAGGCCTTTGGTTGTTGTTATTGTTAGTTTTGTTCTTTTCTTAAATTTGCACATATATCTATAAAAATGTACGATACAAGATGTAGGTTTACCGATTAATATCAATGAGTATCCATTGTTCCAAATAAATAGATAAAGAGATGATTAGCATGAGTATTATATTGGCATTATTAGCAGCAGTATTTGCTGCATTAACGGGGATTCTAGCAAAGATAGGAATAAAAAATGTAAATTCTAATTTGGCTACAGCGATTAGAACTAATGTTGTATTAATCATGTCTTTCTTAATGGTTGTGGTTACTAATAACTTAGATAATATTTTTCTAATTAATTGGAAGGACTTTATCTTTATTGTACTATCTGGAATAACAACTGGACTAACATGGCTTTGTTATTTTAAAGCAATACAAATAGGGGATGTTTCAAAAGTAGTGCCTATAGATAAATCTAGTGTAGTAATGACAATACTCCTTTCATTTATTATTTTAGGTGAGCCTGTTACAACAATGGTTGTTATCGGTAATACTCTGATTACAATAGGTACATTTATATTAATAGGAAGACTCAAAAAAAATTCAAATACGTCCTATTCCAACTCATACATATTATTATCTTTCCTATCAGCAATCTTTGCCGCACTAACAGCGATTCTCGCGAAGATTGGTATAGAAGATGTAGATTCAAATACAGCTACTTTCATACGTACCATCGTAATTATTATTTTTGCTTGGGGGATTGTATTCTTTCAACGTACACATACTCAAATGAAAACCATAACTAGAAAAAGCTATATATTCTTAATCTTATCTGGTATGGCAACAGGGCTGTCATGGTTATGTTTTTTTGCAGCTATTTCCATCGGGAAAGTGTCTATAGTCACACCAATAGATAAATTTAGTGTGGTGATTACGATGATTTTAAGTATCATTATATTAAAAGAGAAGCCGACGAAGAATACCATATTCGGATGTTTTATTATCACAATAGGAACTATTTTTCTTTTATTCTGAGTTTATTTCATAATTGTTATGTCCCTTCATTTAAGGAAGGGTTTTTTTATGTCTAATAATGTTTTAATGGCTTCTAACTTAATTGAATTAAATGTTTCTAACTAACATTTATCTTATAGGTGTAAGAATTAACAATCGTCAGTCATCCCTTATATAAAATAGCTGCTTCTTTCTTACAAGCAACGACCATGTACTTGCTTTAAAGTAAACTTCAAACTGTATAATTACTTTCCAAGTGCTTTAAATATTTTGGAAAGTAGGCTTGATACAAATGAGAAATTATCCAATTTCTATATTTATCTTAGCAATAGGAGCATTTGCTATTGGTATGACTGAATTTGTGTTAATGGGTATTTTGCCTGATGTTGCACAGGACTTAAATATACCCATCTCTAAAGCGGGGCACTTTGTTTCTGTTTATGCCCTAGGAGTTGCTATAGGTGGTCCAATTATGACCTTGCTTACATTAAAAATACCTCGAAAGAAATTAATTCTCTTATTGATTCTTTTTTCTATGATTGGAAACCTTTGCTCGACATTTGCGCCTAATTATGAATCTTTAATTTTATTTCGTATCATCGCTTCGCTTACACATGGAACCTATATGGGTGCTTGTGCACTATTAGCAACTAATTTAGTTTCAAAAGAACGATCCGGACGTGCAGTTAGTTTTATTTTTGCAGGCCTTTTAAGTTCAAACGTTTTAGGAGTTCCAATAGGGACGTTTATCGGTCAACAATTAAGCTGGAGATATAGCTTTGCGGTTATTACAATTCTAGGAATCATTTCATTTCTCGGAATTATAATGTTTGTACCTTCCAGTAAAGATCGAGCAGAATTTAATGTAAAAAAAGAAATTCTTGCTTCAATCAATCCACAAATAATTCTGGCATTGTTCATTACTTTTTTCGGATTTGGAGGAATGTATTTAGCGTTCACTTACATTACACCCATTTTAACAAACTTAACTCACTTTGAATCGAGTAGTATCTCATGGATACTGTTAATATTTGGAGTAGGTTCAACTGTTGGGAGTATTATTGGTGGAAAACTGTCAGATTGGAGGCTAATGCCTTGGCTTAATATAAATATCGTTTTACTTATATTAGTAATGATTTTATATGGGGTTGTTAGTTCAAATAAAGTATTAGTTATTCCTATCACATTTATTTGGGGGTTAATTGCATATGCGCTTCTACCTACTATCCAGTCCCGGCTAGTACTTCTAGCAGCAGATGCTCCAAACCTTGCTTCCACTTTAACTAATACAGCTTTTAATATTAGTATCTCTTTTGCTTCCTTCTTTGGGGGAATCATTATAGATTCATTTAGTTTAGCTTATATTTTCTATATTGGTGCTCTTCAATCATTTGTAGGTCTAATACTTGCATATATTAGTTATTTGGTAGATAAAAGACTTACAATTAGAAAAAAACTACTAAAAATCTAATGTATGATGACTACTAGATATGGTTTTTTAGGTTGCGTTAAAGTTTACTTTAAAGTTTATACTGTTTACAGAAGCAGAATATAACACTCATAAGTGAGGTTTCATTATGGCAGAGTATACGATTAAAGAAGTATCAAAAAAGATGAAATTACCTACTCATACTATACGTTTTTACGAAAAAGAAGGGTTATTACCATTCGTAAAAAGAGATAAAAATGGTTATCGTGTTTTTCGAGAAGAAGACCTTGGATGGTTAGATTTTATTGTTTGTTTAAAAGTAACTGGAATGCCAGTAAGTGATTTAAGAGAAATTATTACCCTAACAGTAAATGGAGAAAATAATTTTGATTCAAGACGGTCTATATTATTAAAACAATTTGCAGTTCTAAAAGAAAAACAAAGGCAACTAGATAAAGCCTTTGACAAAATAGAGGTTAAGTTAAAGTATTTTGATAACCTCGAGCAAGAATTTAATCAGAATTCTAAACACGAAAGTAATTTAAAATCAGAAGTGTAAATTATAAATAATGAATAAAGTCTGCCATGTTGGAATTGGCAGACTTTTTCTTATATGTTCAGGTTCATACTCCCTTTACTCTTCATTCAACTTCGTAAATCTATCCTTTTTAGATAAATAATCAGCAATTAAATAAATAATAAATATTACGGGAGCCGAATAATACATTTTCCAATGAACAGGGTGATATATCCCAATGAACTTAAGAAATGGCAGGATGACAAAAGATACTATTAGTGATAATGCAAGTGCTTTAATATAGGGACTTGTATTAGGTTTTACTTGCAATAAGAACATGATTGAAACTGGTATTATGGAAATACTCCAAGGAAAATAATTATCTGTAAATGGTATGACTTCATAATGATAATGAAAAAAACCTAGAGAATTGCCAACTAGATCAAGTAAGGAGGATAGCAAGGCAGTAAAAGTTCCTACGTAAAGTAGGCGGTCTGTGCTATTTCTCTTCCTAAATATAATAAATATTACGATTGAAATGATAAGCAATAAAGCACCGAACCACCATTGGAATGTAAAAAGGGAATGATCAAACCACATCTGTAATTTTTCATCTTCTAGCTGTTGTTGTTTTTTAGCAAAATCGTCAAAAACATGATTGCTTTTCATAAGGAACTCCTTGTACATGTTGTCATATATATATTTTTAACTGTTAATGGAAAATTATCCGTTGTTCCTGCTAAGAGGGAAATCCTTTAGAAAGCCCTTGTAACACGATTAGAAAAACTTAGAGCTGCAGTTGGTAAGGGAGTATGGAATATTAGCAACTAACTTTTCCTTTATATTGCTTACGTGGTATTTCAGTTTATTATCCAATATAAAGGACAAAATAAATGTAAAATAAAGAAGTTGGAGAAAAATGAAAAGTAAAATAAAGATTTTAACAAAACGACTATCAGCTGCTCAAATAATTGTTTTTTATTACATAGTAGCTGTGATGATTTCAACCATTTTGTTGCTGCTGCCTATAACTCAAAAGCAGGATACAGAGCTCGCACTAATTGATGCGCTCTTCATTTCAATAAGTGCGGTAACAGTTACAGGATTAGCTACGGTTGATGTGAGCCAGCTGCTTAGTGTTCCCGGTACGTTTATATTTTCGGTCATCCTCCAGTTTGGTGGTATTGGAGTCATGGCATTCGGTACAATACTATGGCTTGTATCTGGAAAAAAGATCGGATTAAGAGCAAGAATACTCATGACAACAGAACAGAACAGCCCGACTTTTTCCGGAATCGTTCGGCTTATACGATTGATTTTCTTTTTCTTTGTCACGGTTGAGCTATTAGGGGCTATTGCCATCGGTACATATTTTCTGAAGTATTTCCCTACATGGCAAGAGGCTTATTTGCAAGGTTTCTTCGCTTCTGTTGCTGCTACAACCAATGCTGGTTTTGATATTACTGGAAAGTCACTAATTCCATTCGCAGATGATTATTTTGTGCTAACCTTTAATATTGTCCTTTTTATTATCGGATCCCTTGGATTTCCTGTGTTAATGGAGGTAAGTCAGTGGGTCAGACATAAGGGGAAGAGCACATTCCAATTCTCGTTGTTCACAAAAATTACAACAGCAACTTTTTTTATACTGATTGTTGTTGGATTTTTTATCATCTACTTGTTTGAGTACAATCATTTCTTTGCAGATAAGCATTGGCATCAATCCTTTTTCCATGCTTTGTTTTATTCCATATCTTCAAGAACTGGCGGAATGGCGATCAGCAATGTGAACGAACTATCGCTACCTACCATTTTGTTAATGAGTATATTTATGTTTATAGGAGCATCTCCAAGCAGTGCTGGCGGGGGGATAAGGACCACAACGTTTGCTGTGATGCTGCTAACGATATACAATTATGCAAACGAAAATAGAACAATAAAAATATTTAAAAGAGAGATTGATGAGGAAAATATCATTAAGTCGTTCATTGTATTCACTACAGCTATGATACTTTGCAGTGTAGCGGTTGTCATTCTTACATGCATCGAATCAAGGTTTTCCTTAATGGAAATTTTATTCGAAGTTTCCTCTGCTTTTGGCACTGTAGGCCTTTCGCTTGGAATTACTCCAGATTTGAGTGCTGCTGGTAAGTGTGTAATCATGCTATTAATGTTTATCGGGAAGATCGGAATGTTTACCTTCCTATTCGCTATGGGAGGCAAATCAGTTAAACATCCGTATCACTATCCAAAAGAGCGCATCATTATAGGATAATAATGTTATATTTCTAAGAATGTATAAGAAGTAATAAATTTATCTGTTAATATTTCATTAACAATGTCATATAAGCTGGCTTTTTTTTCATACAATATTTTGGAGGTGGAAAAATGGCCAGAATAGCGTACAGAGATTCAGACATTGACTTAATGGCAAGAATGATGAGAGCTGAAGCTGAGGGTGAAGGAAATCAAGGCATGCTCTATGTGGGAAATGTCATTGTAAACCGTGTTGTCGCCAACTGTACAGACTTTAAAGATTTAAGAAATGTTCAACAAGTCATTTTTCAAGTTCAAGGAGGAAATTACTCTTTTGAAGCTGTTCAAAAGGGCAATGTGTTTTATCAAAGAGCAAGAGAGTCTGAAAGAAGATTAGCACTGCAAACGGTGAAGTTTTGGAGAGATCATCCAGCGAAATTTGCTTTATGGTACTTTAATCCAAGTGGTGCATGTCCCCCAACCTGGTATAACCAACCTTTTACGGGGCAATTTAAAGAACATTGTTTTTATGAACCAGCGGCTGGAACATGCGAAAGTGTTTATAGAGGATGAAATGAAAAGGAGCTGGAAAAATGCAAGTTTATTTTTGCATATTTTCGGCTTTTTTAATTTGGATGTAAATAGGGGTCAGTAACTGACCCCGTTACAATTAACAATGAACGTTAACCTTATATACTGTACGCTTCATCAATAGAATCTACAAAAATTCCAGGAAAGTTAATTTCTTTTACACAATTTTCAACCTGCATTCTTGAAGCTGGAGTGGAAGGATTAATAATGATTATCTTTTTAAAATTAGCCATCGCATATAATTTTAAAACGAATGTGATATCTTCCACCACATGACCAGCCACTTTTTCTTGACCGCGTCCATCAATAATTAGTTTATACCTTGAAGGGTTAATCGTATTAACGATGGTTTGAAACTCGCTTAAATATATTTTTGCATCTTCTTCTTTAAAGAAACCGCCGACTTTTACAAATAACGTGCTTTTTTCTTCATCCAACTCAAAGGTATATAGCTTCCCCATTTTTTCCTCCAATGTGTAAAAATAACTACTGGTATCATAATACATAAAACGACTACTTTCGACTATCCTGCTTTTTTTACCTCTTATGATACGTAATACTCTCAGAAAAAACCATATGTCGAAAATTGCGGTTTTTTTCGTTAATGTCTTCATTATTCTTTATCCCTTGACGATAGTATCAATATAGCACTCTAAAATTAAAGTAAACAGGAGAGATTATGAGAATCAAACATCGTAAGAAGAGTATTGCAACATCATTGATTTCGTTTGTTGTTCCTATAATTATCGTTGCGCTAGTCGTTATTTCGTCCATTGGATATACATTTTCCAAACAAATTATTAAGCGACAGTTGGACTATGCAATGAATACAAAGCTTGAGGAAACTGCTCAAGGTATAAACATTATTTTGGAAAAAGAGAATGGTTTAGCGCAAAGTCTTGCCAAAACAGTTGAAGTAAATTCAGATTTATTAAAGGAAAAGGATTATGATGATTTGTTAAAAAATTATATTCCTATGTATAGTGAAACATTTGGTATGGGTGTTTGGTTTGAACCGAATGCTGTTAAAGGCAAGCAGAAATATGCACCATATGCATACAAGGATGGAGATAAGATTATCCTTGATGATTCATATACTACTGGAGACGTTGATATTTGGTCGACAGAGTGGTATAAAGTTGGTTCTCAAACAGATGGTGGCTGGACGACAGCATATTCTGACCCTGCTACTAATGTTTCGATGGTTACAACTGCATATCCATTTAACAATCAAAACGGTAACTTAATGGGTGTAGTTACAGTAGATGTGGATATTAGCAGTATTCAAAAATTAATTACAGAAGCAGAAATTGATTATGAAGGAAAAGCCTTATTGGTACAGAGTGATGGGGTACTTCTCGGTGGTGTAGATGAGAAGCGGTTAACAAAGGAAAGCATATTGGATGATCAAAATGATTCTCTTGCAGCTGCTTCTAAGTACATGTTAGCGAACGAAACTGGCAAAACAGAATATACAGCTGATAATGAAAAGTACTATTTCTACTTCTCGACTATTCCTAATACAAACTGGAAGATAGGGATCAGTGTAAGTGAAACACATCTCTTTAACAGCTTAAATGACTTGCTAAAAATATTCGTTATATCTAGTTTTGTCTCCATCGTGCTGGTAACTTTAGCGATAGTTGTTTTTTCAAACCGTATGGGTAGAACAGCTAGGAAATATAGCAAAATAGCAGAAGTTGTCGCTGATGGTGGGTTAGTAAACAAATTTGAAGAGAAAGATTTAGCTAGAAAAGATGAGTTGGGGGATATTGGAAGATCTCTTTGCAACATGCAGAATAACTTAACAGATGTTATTAATAATTTTCAAGCTAATGCATTAAGTATTGATGATCATGCTCAAAATCTGTCTTCTTTTTCTCAGCAAATGTCTGCCACTTCAGAAAATGTTGCGACAGCTATAACGACTGTAGCTGAAGGAGCAACAGAGCAACATCAGAGACTAAAAAGTGTAAATTCAGGGCTGAATGAATTTGGAACAAGCTTGGATTCTATGGCGCAATCCATTAATGATGTTGATTCTAGCACTAATTCCATACTAATGATGGCTAATGAAAGCAGTCAAGAAATGAATATGATGATTAAGGCTTTCGGCTCACTGAATGAAACGTTTAAAGAATTGATAGAACGAGTGAAATCAGTAGAACTAAACATCCGCAATGTAAACGAGATGACAGAAATAATTAATTCCATTTCTGAGCAAACGAACCTTTTAGCTTTAAATGCGGCGATTGAAGCAGCTAGAGTTGGTGATTCTGGAAAAGGCTTTGCGGTAGTTGCGAATGAAATAAGAAACTTGGCAGAAAAAAGCAGAGAGTCTTCTGAAAAAATTGATTCTATTATTAATGGTGTGTCTAAAGATACTACACAAATGGTTGAATCAGCAGAAGATGTAAACAAAGAACTTCAATTACAAAGAGAACAGTTAGATACAACTATTCACTCTTTTGAAGGAATTATCCATGCAGTAGAGGAAGTATCTCCTAAAATAAAAGAAATTAAAGAATCGTCCATCAAAATTCAGAATGATAAGAGTACAATAATGAAGGAATTGGATCAGACTGGAACGATTGCAGAAGATGTAGCTGCATCAGCTGAGGAAATTTCAGCATCAGCTCAGGAGATGTCTGCTTCAATTGAAGAGGTCAGTGCATCAGCTGTAAGCTTAGGTGAGATGACCACTAAAATGAAACATAAAATAAACTTTTTCAAAATAGAGAAAAGAAGTAGTAATTAATAAAAATATTATGTAAACAGGTGCGAAGCTTTATATTCGTACCTGTTTTTTTTGTAAGTTAACATTGCCGATAATAGATAATTAAAAGGCTGTCGTAGAAAGTCTCGACTGCCTGCAGTACTCACTCATAGAGGCAAATATTCTTTTTCGTATACAGATTGTACTTGTCGTAAAACTTGAGATCCGTGCTGTTTGAATTTGAACGAAGCAGGCTTTCCTTTAGATATATACAATCCAGTTTCTTCCGGGGATCTGTTCAACCCAGCAAACAAATGGCTTGCTCCTACACTAGGATGGGGACCAAACAAATGAATGAACGGCTGTATAATCAGTGGCAAGCCGCCATTTCTGCCTTTACGCATTGTATTGTTATTGCCCGGATCAACGCTGATAATTGTCACGCCTTCTCGCTTCAGCACTGGTGCCAATGCATATGTCCACAACGTAATTGCCAGCTTAGTCGTTGCATAAGGACCAATCAGCTTCTGAAATTTAGGCGGGTTTGCCAATTCCTCCGGGACGAAAGATCTTTTAAATTTAAATGCCTCTGAACTAGTTTGGATAACGATACCCGGTGATCCCTTTTTCAAAAGGTCAAGCAGTTCCATCGTGATAATGAAGGGAACGACTGTCTGGAGTTCATAATGCAATTCTCGTCCTTGCGGAGAAAAGAGGAGATTTGGGAAACTGCCTCCTGCATTATTGAAGAGAGCATCCAGCTTCGGTTCGTTCTCCTTTATTTGCCTTAAAGCAGATTTTAGTTTCGTAAAATCAGATAAATCGGCAGTATAAATTCGGATATCCTGTTGACGGATTTTTTGTTGGAGCTCCAGCTCTTCCTCTGGAAATTCAGAGCGTATTAAAGCAGCTACCTCCCAGCCATTCTCGACTAATTTCTTCGTCAGCTCCAAGCCTATTCCGCTGTTTGCTCCAGTAACAAGAGCTGTTCTTTTTTGTGTTTGCACCATTTTTTTAACCTCCTATTAATGAATGACTGTAGTATAAAACATGGAGCTAACTTCAGGTCAAGAGTAAAGATTATAGCTTGACCTGGAGTTGACTTCATGTTTTATAATTACATCTAAAAGAAGGAGGCGATTGTCGTGTATACAATCAAACAGGCAAGCAAACTGACTGGGTTAACCATTGATACAATTAGATATTATGAAAAAGCGGGCTTGCTTCCTAAGATTAAACGGCTACCAAATGGACATCGTGCATTTTCATCATCCGATATTGAACGGTTGCAAATGGTCATCTGTATGAAAAAAGTAAATCTTAGTTTAGAAGAGATAAAATTATATCTTGATATAACGGAATCAAGTAATATGATTCCTGAAATGGTAACAGGTATGCTCGAGCATAAAGAAAAAATAAAACAACAGATGGCTCAATTACAGACTGTATTAGATTTTATTGATGAAAAATTAGCTGAAGGAACATGGCTAAAGAAGAAAGCATAAGAGTTTGTATGCTAAAGAATTTGTCCATACATAAGCTGGCTTTTTTGGCACAAAAAAAGAGCTTTTCCGCTCTTTTTCAAAGTCTACTATTAATGATGGTGCTCCTGACTTTCTTCTTGTACTTTGACATCCTTTTGTAAATACTCTAGTTCACTGTCCGAAAGCTCTCCGACAATAAATTGCTTTTGCGGCATAATGATTGAATCATTATTACTAGCATGTAGCTTTACAAAATAAAGACCATCACTGTCGATTTTTACCGTTATACTATAAACTCCATTCCCTTCATTCTTAGCATCTCTCATATTTTTCTGGATAGTGCCATCTTGCTTCCATACCTCATAATGGACATAGTCTGCGTGTTCTACTTTTTCACCATTTTGAGTAAGTGTCACCTTAATGGTAGCTGGTTCTTTTGCTTTTAAAGAAGAGGGGATTTCTAATTGAGCTTCAAGGGGTGTTTCTTTTTTATATAAAGCAGCTGCATCTTCCTTAAGTGAACATGCACTTAATAAGAGTAAAGTTAAAGCAACTACCAAGCTATTTCTAAACTTCTTCACGAATAAGCCACCTTTTCATTATCTTATTAAGCATTTAATACCTTTTTCACGGCCGGAATTCTTTGGATAATCAATAAGTCAACAACCCATACAATAATAAGGGATAATCCCACTAAAGGGAACACAATGCCTAATATAATCAGTATGAAAAGAAGGTATCTCATTTTTTTAATACTTGGAGCCTTTGGTGCTCCTAATTCTTGTTTAGGTTTACGTTTCCACCACATATAAACACCGGTAATAGCTACAAGAATGGTACCAAGACATATTAGAAGGCTGATTAATTGGTTAATCAAACCAAATTCTGTGCCTTTATGCAAGGTAATACCGATAGCAATCAACTTACCCAATGGTCCGTAATGATCATAACGGTAATCAGCTAACACCGCCCCGGTATATTGGTCAATATGAATGGTCGCTTCATCTTTTGCTTTTGGCGGAAAGGCAGAAAATGTGTAAACACCTTCTTGGGTTGTAGGGAAAATAACAGAATAGCTAGGGTGCATTCCTTCTCGATTGGCAATATCGACCACATCATCAATAGAAAGAGGGGTATAACCTTGTATGTCTGATTTTGGCACATCTAACGTTTCAGCAGCCCAAGGGACTTCGGCAATATCTTTTGTTTGTACTGATGATGTTGGAGCACTTCCTACCCAAACTGATGGAGGATAGCCTTCTCCTGTATTAGTAACTAAAGATTGGAAATTAGTACCCCAGAAACCTGACCAAGGTAATCCTGTTAAGATTAAAAATAACAATCCGCCTGTTATCCAAAACGCAGGCACGGCATGTAAATCTCTTCTGAAAATTTTCTTTCCTTTATGCAGTCGCGGGAATAGTATTCCAGCAAAGCCTGTTTTCTTTTGTTGCGGAAACCATAAATATATTCCAGTGACAATTAATACAATTGCCCAACAAGCAGCTAGTTCTACTATTCTATCACCTAAAGTGCCAGCCATTAATTCTCCATGAAATTCTTCTATTCTATCCATAATTCTGTCTTCACTATTCAACTCACCGAGAATTTTGCCTGTATAAGGATCAACAAATAGTGTTAAAGACTCGTCTTGGTAGTTTATATTCACTTCACTTGAACGTGCTTCACTATCCCCAGGCAGATAGCTTGTTATATTTGCACCGGGATATTCACTTTTCACGATGTTAATTTGCTCTGACGGGGTCATTCTGTCTTCTTGCTTCGTAACCTCGTAATAATCTTTATATAAAACTTGCTCAATCTGTGGTTTAAATAAATATATAGATCCAGTGACAGCAAGAATAAGGAGAAACGGTGCAAAGATTATCCCAGCATAAAAATGCCATCTCCATACGGCTTTATATAAAGAGGCTTTTGTTTGTTTCGTTTTTTTTCCCTTTTGCACGGATTTCTCTGCTTTCATTGACTCCATTCTTTTCCTCCTATTTTGGGTGACAGCAATTCGAGCTTTGCATGTGTGAGTTCAAAGCTGTAAATACTTGCTCAAAGTTATAGATGTCTCCTCCAAATCCTGTTTGAAACTTAATGGCTTCATCCATTGAGTTAAAAGTAAGAAGCTGTGGTTGACAGCAATTTGAATGAAGGTCTGGATTAATCAGAAAGAAGCCAGTTTTAGCACTCAGTGTTGTATCATGAAGAAAATCACGACATATGATTTGAGATATTTCTGCTTGAGTTTCTTGATATCTAAGCAATCCACAATGAATACAACATGTTTGTTCTACCTGGTGATTTGTTTTTATTAACTGCACAGATAATCTTGTGTTAATTCCTTTATAGCAATAGGAACAATGATTGGAGGGCGTAATGGTTTCTTTAGTCAGGGAAATGCCGTTCGATGTCTTTACAATTTTCTGTTGGTCAATAAGTTGTTTAATATCACGATATACCGTCATTTCCGATACATTTAATTTTCTGCTGATATCAGATACCTTTAATGTTTCTTCTTCCGTTAGCCATGATAATAGCTGTTTTTGTCTTTCTATTGGTAACATTGGTTTCTTCCACCATTCTTTCTAATAATTCAACCTAGAAACAGGGTAATTTATTTACTGGTTATTTGACAAGAGATAATATGATAAATAATGTTAAAATGATGTTAATAATAACAAATGTTCACAAAAAAGTCACAAAGTTAGGGAAAGGAGCATTTTAAGATATAGTTAGATTTGTTATGATTATGATTGTTAGTTACTAAGATTTATACAGTGTATAAATGGGAACATTTTAAAAGAGGAGTTGTGTATACATATGAAGAAGAAGCTTTTTGCGTTTTTATCAGCGTTTGCTGCCGTTTTTCTTATTGCACTTCCAGCAAGTGCACATGTAACTGTTAATCCTTCAGAGTCTGCAACAGAGGCTTGGGAAACATATACAGTAAAAATACCTGTTGAGAAGGACATTGCGACAACGAAGGTAACACTTAAGATAGCAGATAATGTGGATTTTAAAATGTACGAACCAGTAGATGGTTGGAAAGTAACAACCGAAACCAATGATAGTGATAAGGTAACTACTGTGACTTGGGAAGCAGAGAATGATCAATCAGCTATTCAGCCAGGTGAGTATAAGCGATTCAGCTTTACAGCACAAAACCCGTCTGATGCAGGAGAAGTTGTTTGGGATGCCTTTCAATATTATGCAGATGGAAGCATAGTAGAATGGACTGGAGATGCGGATGCAGAACTTCCTCATTCTGTAACACAAATTGCTAAGTCTGATGCAACTACAGATAGCCATGGACATACACATGATGCTGATTCTGCTGATGAAGATACGGCAAGTGCAGAAGATGATCATGAGCATAGCTCTACAAGCACAGTGTTATCAATCATTGCCATAATCGTTTCTGTTCTTGCTATTATCTTGACTTTTGTGAGACGAAAATAACATATATTAGGTAAGCTGCCTGGGTAGGCAGCTTTTTTTGTTATCTTCCTATTTATGGAGAGAAATAATGCATTATTAATTTTTTGCTGCTTAGAACCATGCCTTTGAAAGCAATATTACGCCTTCTTGAATCTTACTCTCATCCATACCAGCAAAACCAAGCAGAACTCGAGGATATTTTTGATCTGGTAATTGTTCATAGAAGGAGGAAACAGGATACACCAACACGCCATTCTTTTTAGCTGTGTCAATTAGCTCTTGCTCTGACATATCATTACGCGGCTCTATTACTATATGTAATCCGGCACCTGAACCCATAATTCTGACTTGATTGTACATGTTCGCTTTAAGAGATGTTAGCAATGCATTATGTCTTTTCTTATAGACATTTCTAACTTTATTCAGATGTCTTGACCAATGCTCGCTTTCCATAAAGAGTTTTAATGTATATTGATGCTGTCTGGAAACGGTTTGTTTATAACCAATATACTTCTCATGGTACGTAGCTAATAGATGTCTTGGAAGAACCATATAACTAAAATCCAAAGATGGAATCAGCGATTTAGCAAAAGTCCCCATATAGATAACTTTTTCATAACTGTCTAAGCTTTGAAGGGCAGGAATAGGCTTGCCTTCGTATCGAAATTCACTATCGTAATCATCCTCTATTATATAGCCATCTGAATCCTTCGCCCATTTAATTAATTCTAATCGTCTTTGGATTGGCATAACAATTCCAAGAGGGAATTGATGTGCAGGTGTGACAAAGACAGCTCTGACCTCGCTTGCTGTTAATTTCTTTATATCAACTCCATAACTATCAAGGGGAATCGGATGCACTGCTTTGCCATATTCCTGTAAAACAATACGGACTCTATTATAACCAGGCTCTTCAATCCCATATGTGTATTCTCTGCCAATGATTTTACATAACATACTTAACAGATATTGTGTTCCAGCTCCTATGATAATTTGATGCTCTGAGCATTTAACTCCGCGAGATTCATACAGATATCTTGCTATTTGCTTACGAAGATCTAGATCACCTTGTGGGTCGCCATATAGTAACAGCTTTCCTTGTTCAGCAAATATGCTTTTCATCGTTAATTGACTCCATAATTTAAATGGAAAATGCTTTAAATCTATTTCTCCATATTTAAAATCATATAGAATTCTTGAAGATTGCTCTTCTTGTTGACTGCAATTGTTATTCAAGATTTCATCATGGATAGCATGTGCGTTTTTGTCTAAAAACAGCTCATGCTTTATATCCTCAACAAATAAACCTTTTCTTTCTTCGCTTCTGATGTAACCCTCAGCGAGGAGCTGCTGATACGCAGCATTAACAGTGTTTCTGCTTAAGTTTAAATGCACTGCTAATTTCCTTTGAGAAGGCAATTTACTATGAGGAGGAATATTTTCTGATTGTATTTCATTTTTAAGAAAACGATAAAGTTGTATATATACGGGTGCATCACTTTGAGTATCTAAAATGGGAGTTATTTCTAACATGGTTTTGACCTCCATCAAACTGGTACCTGGATAATTTTAATATCTGGCTCTTTTAATAGTTCCAGATTAATTACTATAATTAGTTTACAATGCGCATTTGAAAAAATAAAGGTTGATTACATACTAAATCTATAGGAGGAATATGAATGAAAACTGGTACTAATCGAGTAAAACGTGGAATGGCTGAAATGCAAAAGGGCGGCGTTATCATGGACGTTATTAACGCCGAGCAAGCGAAAATTGCTGAAGAGGCAGGAGCAGTAGCAGTAATGGCTCTTGAAAGAGTTCCTTCTGATATTCGTGCTGCAGGTGGAGTAGCGAGAATGGCTGACCCTTCTATTGTAGAAGAAGTTATGAATGCAGTATCTATCCCTGTTATGGCTAAAGCACGTATTGGACATATTGTGGAAGCTAGAGTGCTTGAAGCATTAGGCGTTGATTATATCGATGAAAGTGAAGTTTTAACTCCTGCAGATGAAGAATATCACCTAAATAAAAATGAATATACAGTACCATTTGTTTGTGGATGCCGGGACCTTGGCGAAGCAGCAAGACGCATCGGAGAAGGTGCTTCCATGCTCCGCACAAAAGGCGAACCAGGAACAGGAAATATTGTGGAAGCAGTCCGTCATATTCGAAAAGTAAATGCACAAGTTCGTAAAGTAGTTCATATGAATGAAGATGAGCTAATGACAGAAGCAAAATTATTAGGTGCTCCCTACGAGCTTTTGCTGGAAATTAAAAACTTAGGGCGCCTGCCAGTAGTTAACTTTGCAGCAGGAGGTGTTGCAACACCTGCAGATGCAGCATTAATGATGCAATTAGGAGCAGACGGAGTATTTGTCGGCTCAGGTATCTTTAAATCAGATAATCCTGCTCTATTTGCAAAAGCAATTGTGGAAGCAACTACTCACTACCAAGATTATAAATTAATTGCTGAAATCTCTAAAAATCTAGGAACAGCAATGAAAGGGATTGAAATTGCTAGTCTTGCTCCGGAAGCTCGCATGCAAGAGCGCGGTTGGTAAACTGATAATATAGTAAAAAAAGCCAAATTCACCAGTATGGGGGATTTGGCTTTTTTTGCGCTAAAGGAATAGCAGAGAAATAAAAAAGAGATTGGCAATGCATCAAGTTATTTAAAAAAAAAAAAAAATATATATATATATATATATTTTGCCAAGGAAGAAGTATAAAAATCTTTTTTCTAAGCCTTTCAGCCATACAGTCAAAACTATCGCAACCAGTAATTAAAGTATACCGTACTTTTTTGAGAGGAATAGGTAATCATTTGATAGAAATGTGGTACCTATTCTTTTTTTTTATAAAGGATAATGAAAGGGTTAAAACTTTTTTTGCTGATATTCCTTGGACCATCTGTGAATTATCCAGAAGTAATTTTTAAAATTCCTGTGTTGACTTAGAGTAACACGAATCTAGTAAGATTATGAAGTGAAAGGCAGTAAACTTTTAGGAGGAATATTAGATGGAAACTGTAACTTTATCAAATGGAATAAAGATGCCTATTTTAGGGTTTGGAGTTTATCAAATTAATGACCTTGAAGAATGTGAGCGTATAGTAGGCGAAGCAATAGCAGTTGGCTATCGATCAATCGATACTGCTCAAGCTTATGGGAATGAAGAAGCAGTTGGTAGTGCAGTACGTAAAAGTGGTATACCTCGTGAAGAGTTCTTTATTACTACAAAGGTATGGATTTCAAATGCTGGCTATGAAAAAGCTAAAGCATCAATGGATGAATCCTTGCGTTTACTGCAAACAGAATATATTGACCTCATGTTAATTCATCAACCATTTAATGATTATTATGGTACGTACCGTGCAATGGAAGAGTATTATAAAGCAGGGAAAATCAAAGCAATTGGCGTAAGTAATTTTTATCCAGACCGTTTGATTGATATTGCTCAGTTTAGTGAAATTACACCAATGGTTAACCAAGTGGAAACACATGTGTTCAACCAGCAAAAACAGGCCCAACAAATAATGGAAAAGTACGGAACACAAATTGAATCTTGGGGACCTTTTGCAGAAGGGAAAAATGACTTCTTTCATAATAAAACGTTAAAAGAAATCGGGGAGCAATATGACAAATCTGTGGCCCAAGTGGCTCTGCGCTACTTAATCCAGCGTAAGGTTGTTGTTATTCCAAAAACGGTAACGAAAGAGAGAATGGTTCAGAACTTTGAAGTCTTTGATTTTGTTCTATCACAAGAAGATATGAACAAGATTGAAAAACTTGACCAGGAAAAGAGTTTATTTTTCTCTCATTATGATCCAGAAACAGTTAAATTTTTGACAGGGCTAGTAAGATAACCTAGGATTTTACATAGTAAACTAACAGTAAAAACCCTAATGTCCTGCTTATAGGAAATAAAGTGTACCCTTTGTAAAGGACATTTAAAAAAAGCCTAGGCAGTTTTAAGAAGATGATCTCTGTATTGAACAGGGGTCATCTTTTTTAAGTTCCACTGATATCTATAGTAATTGTAATAAATCAT
>NZ_JAMAUK010000033.1:0-47217 GCF_023714395.1 Niallia sp. MER 6
AATCCTATTACTCATAAAAAATCTCCAGTCCCATGTTGTTTTTTCTCTAGTTGTGTTTCTTTATTATACAAAAAAGCACCCTATAGGTAGACTTTTTTTAGTGTCTACTCTATAGGGTACATTTTAAGATTGTCCCTGGTTCTTTTCTTCCTAGTATTCTTTAAAGTAAATGTAAAAACTAGTTATTATCTCCATTCTGTTGTTGTTTCAACAGGGAGGCGGTATGATTCGAAACCTTCATGTGCTGCTTTACCGATAGTCAGAAGCATAATTGGAATATAGCGGTCTTTCTCAAGGCCGAAGCTTTCAGCAATTTGATCTTTTTCATATCCGCCGATAGGGTTTGTATCATATCCGTAAGCACGTGCCACCAGCATTAATTGCATAGAAACAAGACCAGCATCTAGCATAATAGTATCCTTCATGACTTCCTCGGACATATTTTCATAATATGGTGTAAAAGCATTCAATTGAGCGTCTTTTACTTCTTGAGGCATTAGGCCAAGCTCAACAGCCTTGCTGTAGATTTCCTCCGCATAATCAAAGTTCTTCTTGTCACCGAACACAGCGATAACAGCAGAAGAGCTCAAAACTTTATCTTTGTTAAAGCGTGATAGAGGAGCTAGTTTAGCTTTTCCTTCTTCACTGTCAATAACTACAAAGCGCCATGGCTGCATATTAATAGAAGATGGAGCTTTAGAAGCTTGTGTTAAGATTTCACTCATCTCTTCACGACTGATTTTAACAGTAGGGTCATACACCTTAATAGAACGGCGTCCGTATACAATCTCATTGAAATCATTTATTTTTTGAAATTTACTCATAGTAAACAGTCTCCTTTATAATTAAAGTTATTTATTGACGTATCAATATTTGACATATCAACTATTGATACGTCAAATAATAATATATTTTTACGGAAAATGCAAGTCATAAGTTTAGGGAATTCTTTTTTTAGAGATTTTGTCTATATTTTAGTTGGAGGATAGGGGAGTACATTTTTAAACATTCATGCATAGAAAAGGAAGATGGCATTTACCGATGAGAACGGTACAAATTTTCTAAGATAGCTTAAAGGTAATAGTTGCACCTAAAAAAGGTGCAATTATTATATTCTTTCATATTGAAAATCCAGCAAGTAACCATCTCATTAATACAAACGCAATAACTCCAGCAACAACTGTCCATAATAAACTGCGAGTCTTAATGGCAATAAGAGCTGTTATAATGGCTGCTGGCAGCTCCTCGTTTAGCATTATCTGTACTTTGTTATCTTCCATAAATAATTCCTGTCCAATTATAGCGGCGAGTATGGCAATAGGCACAAAATGCAGCCAGGTTTGAACGTTATCTGACAGCTTTAATCGGCTGAGTACCATTATAGGCACAACTCTTGGTATAAAGGTTACGATAGCTCCTCCATTCCAATTACAATTAAAAGTACAGCAGCGTTTATTTCCATTTGGTCATCACCATCCCGATAGTGGCTGCTAAAATAGTGGCAATGATAATGCTTAAACTGCCTGAGAGCCACCGTGAACACACTATTATCATTATTGTTGCTATTATGCTGACAAGTATGTCAATACGCACAGTTTTTCTGACTGAAATGGATATAGCTAATAAACCAATAAAAACAGCTGGCAACGCAAATTCCAGACCAAGTGCATCAGGATTTGTTATCCACTTTGCAAAGTAAGCACCTGCCAAATTAGCAATTAGCCAATTTACATACGCTGTTATATTAAGACCGTGCATCCATTTTTCACTTATATTGTTCTTTTCTGCACTTTTTTGGATAGCCACACCGAAAGTTTCATCTGTTAACACTGCCCCAATTAACATATTACGAAAAGGGGACAAATGCTGAAAATAAGGTGATAGAGCAGCACTTAGAAGTAAGTGACGTATATTAACAAAGAAAATCGTTGTGATTACAACAAGTGGAGTACTGATAAGATACATACTAGCCACAATAAACTGAGCGGAGCCTGAATAAACAAATAAGGTTAGTAATATTATTTCAGCAATGCTGAGTCCTGCTGTTTTTTGCACGATTCCACAGGCAAAGCCAATGCTTAAGTAAGCTAATAATGTTGGTATACATGCTTTGACTCCTTGTAAGAATGTTTCCTCTGATCCTTTTTTCATTACTATGCTGTAGTTGGGACTGTCAAGCTGCATAGGTAAAGCTCCTTTCTTCAGTAGAGGTTATAAAACTAACTACTAATAAAAATTGCTAATAAAACGGTTCAAACAATTATTTGAACTGTTTTCCTGTAACAACCCGCAATAAATCTTTATTATCTCTCCAAAGAGCTTCTACTCTTTGTTCGCCAATTTCATTTGTCAATGCTGCAAAAATAATATCATGGCCAATATATTCGAGTGCTACCAATACAAGGGCAGGATCTTGTGTTTTTATAGCCCAGCCTTGGGAAGCTGGGGAACAATTCGCAATAATCACTTCTTCGTTATCACGAGCCACAATGGTCAGCCGGCCGTTTGTACGTTCCTCTGCGACTTTAGGAGACATATAATCATGATGTGTTGTATAGCCAAGCGTTGTGTTTGGCGCACCAAATAAAATGGAGGTGACTGCAACACCTTCTTTTTCTTTCCGTAATACAGCATCCTCAATAGGCGGTATTTGCGGAGCCCATACAGATAGCCAAATTTCTTCTTTTGCTCGTAAAATCAAATTATTCATTTCTGCTAGTACATTTTCATCACCGCTAATCCGGTGGATAGTATCTACCTCTTGTTCACTTTTAAGTGCTGCTAAGTTTTTCTCTAAATAATCAAAAGACTGTTCAAAGTTCTGCCGCAGTCGGGAAATTAAATCTTTTGCTGGCAGCGGCGCATATTGGACAGGTTCAGAAGGAACAATGTACACAGCACCTTTATCAAGCAGTTTTCCAAGCACTTCATAAATCATAGACCGAGGGACACTGGATCGTTTGCTAATCTCATAGCCTGTCATAGGTGAATGCTTTAAAAGGCTGACATATGCTTTACATTCATATTGGGAAAAACCGAGCTTCTGCAATTCTTTAAAGATTTCGTCCAACATAACACGTCCTTTCTTTTACTACTTTAGTAGTTAGGGTAATACTTACGTATATTTATAGTAGTTAGTTTAATACTTACTAATAATAATTTTAAGAATTTTTGTACTTTTATAATAAAAAGAGTGAATAGAATAGGGGAATTGTCAATGAAGCGCAAAAAAGCATGAACAAATCTGTTCATGCACTAAACTTTATATAGGGTCTTTAATCCTTACTTCCATTCTTGTCACATATTCTTCTGTTATATGAGTTTCATGAAAATCAATGAGATACGTTTCAAAAAGGTGGCCATCGGCTGTGTAATTGTTTGTTTTGATATACTCTTTCAGCTTCGTAATATACTGCTGTGTTTTTTTATAATTGCCTTTATAACAAGTAGATGCATATTTTCCTTTAGGTATTATCATTGTATTCGGGTCTGAATCATTTTCGATATAATAAAATACACGGTGATTAATCGAATTAGTTGAAGTTTTAACGTACAGAAAGCTGCCAATCATCTGTTGCTCTAAGTACGGAAGATTGTTTTCGTATTTTTTATACAGCTCTTTCAATGATAAGTCTACATGTTCACCATCAGTATCTTTATCATTACTGGCAATCACATATCTGTCAGGGTACTCAATCACCTGACATTCACCTTCAGACATTTGGGCAGTATGTGTAAATAAATCAATTCTTTCCTCGACGATATGCTGCATTTCTTGCAGTGCAGCTAACTCTTGTTCAAGAAAGTTTTGCTGTTTTTTCAATAAGTTTAAGGTCTTCTCAACCGTGCGTTTCTCTAAATAGTCTTTAATTTCTTCTAATGGTATATTAAATTTCCTTAAATCACGGATGATATTCAGCTGTTGTAAATGTTCATCTGTATAAATACGATAGTTATTTTCGCCTCTGCTAGGGACTACTAAATTAATTTCCTCATAGTAGCGCAAAGTATGTGCACTAATGTCATAAAGATTAGCGATTTCGTTTATTTTCCAATTCATAATTCCGCTCCATAACTGCGCCCATCTCTATTGAAATGGCAATTCTGCAGATTATTTTTGTACTACTGCTGCAGCAGTATTAGATAATGCTTTACATAGATGTTCATAACGATGGCCGCTTAAGACAAGCTCTGCCACCTTTGTATAGCCTATACTTGAATATAACTTTTTTGCTTTAGGGTTGGCAATATCTACATTGAGCCCGATTCTCTTAGAGCCTGCCTTTAACGCCATTTGCTCCATTTCTCTTAGTAACGCAGAACCAATCCCTAACCCTCTGTATGTTGGATTAACAACAATAGAGTCTAAATACCATTCGTCCGGTAATGCCTCTTTATCAACAAATAATTTTTCGTTATTATCATACCCGTTATTTACTAATATTTCCATGAACGGGTCATCAATGACCGGCTCATCAACAGCCTTGTATCCAAAGCATACACCAGCTATTTCTCCATCTAGTTCGTATACAATACCTCTCTTAAAGCCATATCGGTAAACAGGGTCTGCAACTGCTTCTGCTACCATTTCTAATAATGTGTTTTTAGGTATTTTCTTGAGCAATGATAATTCCATGTCCTCGAATATTTCCCATAGTAAGGACGCTATCGCCTTCGCATCCTTCTGTGAAGCTATTCTAATCATTTTTAAACCAACTTTCCATTTATATATATTTATTATTGCCTTAAGTATAAACCTTCTAGTAATTCTAAGGTCAAACACTAATTTGTGAAGTGACAGCTAAATATAAAAAGTGGATGATTCGGAAAATTAAGAAATCCATATTGACACCTATTTGGAGATGTAAGAAAATAGAAATAGATATTTAGTTCAATAAACAGATGTAAGAGAAGTAAGTAAGAGCAAGAAATACAGTGCAGGTTGTGGAATTAGGTACATACATATGAGTCTTAGTTTAGTGTTTAGTTAGTAGAAGGAGACTTGGCAAGAGGAATTTTTTTGTTCTTTCATGCGAGGTTTTTTTGTTGTATACCTAAAATAAACTACAGGGAGGAGGATTGTCTTCGTGAAAAACTACTCAATGGGTAAGTTAACTTCATTGTTAACACTTTTAAATAACAGCAGCAGCGAGCAAACACTAAAAGATGAACTAAGCAGAAGAGGATACCGCTATACTGTTGGTAAAGTAGGAGCAATGGACTTATTTAAAGTTATTGCCGCTATTGAAACGACTGCAAAGTCAAATGAGATAATTGACGGAGACTCCTACAGAGAGGTTCATGCTCTATATCATACTATTTTAGAAGCACTGCAAGGTGTAGGGAGAGGCAATGTTCAATTTGGAGAAATATTGCGGACAGTCGGTTTGACATTTGGTATTGTACGAGGGGAAATTGAAAAGTACGGATATAATGGGGAATGGATATGTGTCTGTATTTTCGGGACAATCGGTGCACCAAAAAAGGGTTTTGAGCATGATGCTTTAGGGCTTGGCTTTAATCATATTTAATAAATAAATATTTACAAAATATTCTGTCTACATATATAATAATGGTATTCAGTTATTAGCCATTTAGCCGATTTTTAATTAGTTTATAAAACCAAATAAATTGTATGCCCATAGTTTATAGTCTATTAGGGGGCTGTATGAAGAATTCATTTTCTTTGTGCAGCCCCTTTTTTATTTAAAAAAAAGCATAAAGAGAGGTTGAAGGATCATGAATATCCTACTTGATGGGAACCATTTGACGTTAAAGGAAATTCAATTAGTATTAGCCAACAAAGCGACGGTAACCATCCATGAAAAAGCTTGGGAAAATGTAAAAAATAGCAGAGCTGTTGTGGAGAAGCTTATTGAGGAGAAAAAAGTTATTTATGGTGTTAACACTGGATTTGGCAAGTTTAGTGATACGGTTATTTCAAATGAAGACTTAGAGCATTTACAAATTAACCTTATTAGAAGTCATGCTTGTGGTGTCGGTAAGGCCTTCTCTGAAGATATATGCAGGTTGATGCTGCTGTTGAGAGCGAATGCTCTGGCGAAAGGCTTCTCAGGAATTCGCCCGGAAACGCTCCAACTGCTGGTTGATTGCTTAAATTTCGGAATCTCTCCTGTCATTCCGAGTCAAGGCTCACTTGGAGCAAGCGGTGATCTTGCACCATTAGCTCATCTGGCCCTCGTCTTAGTTGGGGAGGGAGAGGCTGTTTATCAAGGGGAAAAGCTGGATGGCAAGGAAGCATTAAAGCGTGCTGGCTTAAAACCGATACAGCTTAAAGCGAAAGAAGGGCTTGCTTTAATAAATGGCACGCAAGCCTTAACTTCAGTAGGCGTGATAGCTTATTTAGAAGCACAATCCCTCGCTGTTTTAGCAGACAGAGTAGCTGCCTTGACGTTAGAAGGACTTAGAGGAATAGTCGATGCATTCTCTCCTGAATCCCATCAAGTAAGACCTTATCCAGAGCAGCAGGAAGTAGCGGCACGTATTCTTTCCTATGTAAAAGGCAGTCAATTAACTACAAAGCAGGGAGAGATCCGCGTGCAAGATGCTTACTCTTTACGCTGCATACCACAGGTACATGGTGCTATATGGCAAACATTAAATTATGTACAAGAAAAGCTGATGATTGAAATAAATGCGGCAACAGATAATCCATTGATTTTTGCTGAAAGCGGAAAAGTCATATCAGGAGGGAACTTTCACGGTCAGCCTATCGCATTTGCGATGGATTTCTTAAGTATTGCAACTGCAGAGCTGGCAAATATTTCAGAGAGAAGAATTGAAAGACTCGTAAATCCGCAGTTAAATGATCTGCCAGCCTTTCTAAGTGCTAATCCAGGACTTGAGTCAGGATTAATGATTACCCAATATGTTGCTGCGGCCCTTGTTTCGGAAAATAAAACATTGGCACATCCCTCCAGTGTTGATTCCATCCCGTCGTCTGCAAATCAAGAAGATCATGTCAGCATGGGAGCTACTGCGGCACGCCATGCCTATGAAATCGTGCAAAACACACGGAAAGTGCTTGCAATTGAAGCTATATGTGGTGCACAGGCAGCAGATATTAGAGGTGCTGAAAAACTCTCTCCCCAATCGAAGATATTGCATGAAAAAATTCGTGCAGAGGTGCCATTAATCACTAGCGATCGTATCTTTTCCACAGATATTGAAAACTTAGCACAAGCTATGAAAACACAAGAATGGTCCTTTGCTGCGAAACTATCACTCTAGCTAAGGAATAAAAGTAGAAGATTATCCATCTAATTATATAAATGAGTAGCAGGAGGAATGAAATATGAAACTTGAAAAAAATGCAATTAAAGCGCCGCGGGGAACTGCTTTGAATACGAAAGGCTGGGAGCAGGAAGCTGTTCTCCGAATGTTAATGAATAATTTAGATGCAGAAGTAGCGGAGCATCCAGAAAAACTGGTTGTATATGGAGGGATTGGGAAGGCGGCTAGAAACTGGGAATCCTTTGAACGAATAGTTGCGTCATTAAAAGAGTTAGAAAGCGATGAAACCTTGCTTATTCAATCAGGCAAACCAGTGGCCGTTTTTAAAACACATGAAGCAGCACCCCGTGTTTTATTGGCTAATTCTAATCTTGTGCCGGCTTGGGCAAATTGGGATACCTTCCATGAGCTTGATAAAAAAGGACTGATGATGTATGGCCAAATGACGGCAGGAAGCTGGATTTATATTGGCACACAGGGAATAGTTCAAGGAACGTATGAAACGTTTGCTGAATGCGCGAACCAGCATTTTAATGGAACGTTAAAAGGAACAATTACCGTAACAGCAGGACTTGGTGGAATGGGCGGGGCCCAGCCACTGGCTGTAACAATGGCTGGCGGTGTGTTAATTGGCATTGATGTCGATCGAAGCCGGATTGAAAAGCGAATCGAGACTCGTTATTGTGATGTACTTGCTGAAACATTAGATGAAGCAATTGCACTAGCAAAAGATGCAAAGCATGCGGGCAAACCGCTTTCAATCGGCTTGCTTGGAAATGCAGCTGAAATGCTGCCAGAAATGGTGAAGCGCGGATTTATTCCAGATATCGTTACAGACCAAACATCTGCCCATGATCCACTTAATGGCTATCTGCCAGCTCATTTTTCTTTGGAAGATGGAGAGAGGCTTCGTTCAGAAAATCCAAAAGAGTATGTAAAAAAATCAAAAGCAAGCATGGCTGTACATGTAAAAGCTATGCTGGCAATGGAGGAGCAAGGAGCTGTCGCCTTTGACTATGGTAATAACATTCGTCAAGTTGCCTTTGATGAAGGAGTAGAAAATGCTTTTCACTTTCCAGGATTCGTTCCAGCCTTTATTCGTCCCCAGTTTTGTGAAGGAAAGGGACCATTTCGCTGGGTAGCATTATCAGGCGATCCGGAAGATATTTATAAAACAGATGAAGTTATTTTACGAGAGTTTGCTGATAATGAGCATCTGTGCAATTGGATCAGAATGGCCCGAGAAAAGATAGAATTTCAAGGCCTGCCAGCGCGAATCTGCTGGTTAGGTTATGGAGAGCGGGCCAGATTTGGAAAGATCATTAATGAAATGGTGGCACGCGGGGAATTGTCTGCACCAATTGTAATAGGAAGAGATCATTTAGATGCTGGCTCTGTTGCCTCACCAAACCGGGAAACTGAAGCAATGAAGGATGGCAGTGATGCAGTGGCAGACTGGCCGATATTGAATGCATTGCTCAACACGGCAGCAGGTGCAAGCTGGGTTTCTGTTCACCATGGAGGCGGTGTGGGAATGGGATATTCCCTTCATGCTGGAATGGTTGTTGTTGCAGATGGCACAGAGCATGCTGCCAAGCGCCTTGAAAGAGTGCTGACAACAGATCCTGGAATGGGCGTTGTGCGGCATGTGGATGCAGGCTATGAAGCTGCAATTGAAACGGCAAAGCAAAAAGGTATCCATATTCCAAATCTAAAGTAAAGGTTGAGATACAAGTGACAGATCTTCTTTATATAAAAAAAGCTTCACAAGTAATTACCGTAAGCGGAAGCAGTGAAAAGCCGAAATCTGGAAAAGCAATGGCTGAAATAGGCGTCATTGAAAATGGCAGTGTCGTAATAAGCGGTGACCGCATTGTATATGTCGGTACAGATCAAGCAGCAGAGGAATTTGTTAACACGCAACCTGAGACTGTAACTCTTGTAAGTGGGGAAGGCAAAGTGTTAACTCCAGGGTTGATCGACCCTCATACACATATTGTGTTTGCAGGGAGCCGGGAACAAGAATTGGAAATGCGCTTAAAAGGCGCCAAGTATATGGATATTTTAAAAGCTGGCGGAGGCATTTTAAGCACGACGAAAGCGACAAGAGCAGTTTCTGAAGAAGAACTGATCGCACAGACCATTAAGCGATTAAATCGGTTTTTATTACATGGTGTCACAACATTGGAGGCGAAAAGCGGCTACGGCTTAACCTTAGAAGCTGAATTAAAGCAATTACGGGCAGCCCAAAAGCTAAATAACATACATCCCATTGATTTAGTTTCAACCTTTATGGGCGCACATGCTGTTCCTGCTGAATATAAAGAAAATCCTGACGATTTTGTTCAGCTGATTGTAGAGGAGATGCTCCCTGTCGTTGCTCAAGAAAAACTGGCTGAGTTTTGTGATGTTTTCTGTGAGGAAGGTGTTTTCACAATTGAGCAATCAAAACGTATTCTGGAGGAAGGAAAAAAGCTGGGGTTATTACCAAAGATTCACGCAGATGAAATTGTCTCTTTTGGAGGGGCGGAACTTGCAGCAGAGTTAGGTGCTGTGTCAGCAGATCATTTGTTACGTGCTTCAGAGCAGGGGATAAAGGCAATGGCAGAAAAAGGGGTGATTGCTGTGCTTTTGCCTGGGACTGCCTTTTTCTTAATGACTGAACCAGCCAATGCCCGAGAAATGATAGAAGCAGGCGTGCCAATTGCCCTTTCGACAGATCGGAATCCAGGCTCCTCTCCAACAGAATCATTGCCTTTTATTATGAATTTAGCTTGTTTAACAATGAAGATGACACCAGAAGAAGTGCTGACAGCCTGCACTATTAATGCAGCCCATGCCATTAACAGAGCTGAAGAGATCGGCAGTATTGAAGTAGGCAAAAAAGCAGATTTAGTTTTATTTGATGCTGTTAATTATCAAACACTTCAATACAATTATGCAGTTAATCTCGTAGATACAGTTATTAAAAGCGGCGAAATTGTAGTCAAAGGTGGTGCGATTTGTTGAAAGGAAAGAAACTTTCCATTCATATAGCTCGCTTAATGACAGATATTGATGAGCTCGGCCAGATTGGCATAAATGCTTTAGGTGGTCTTGACAGGACCACCTTTACTCAAAGTGAATTGGCAGCAAGAAATTGGCTGAAAGATCAACTTCATCAAGTGAATTTGATTGTTAAAACGGATCAGGCAGCTAATATTTGGGGCAAGCGTACAGGACAAGAAAAGCTTCCGAGCATTGTTTTCGGCTCACATCTTGATACTGTTCCAAATGGCGGGAAATATGATGGAGCGTTGGGTGTGCTGATTGCGCTTGAAATCATGAGAGTATTTGAAGAAAACGGAATAATGACAAGACATCCGTTACAATTAGTGTCTTTTAGTGCGGAAGAGCCGAACCCTTTTGGATTATCAACATTTGGAAGCAGAGCAGTTACTGGTAAATTAACAACAGAGGAAATTTTAAATGTAGCAGATCCAGCAGGAACTTTACTAACTGATGCCTTACAGGCAGCAGGCGGCGATCTGGATACTTTTGAGAATTGTGTGCTTCAGCCTGAGGAGTTAAGTGCCTATTTAGAAGTGCATATAGAACAAGGCAAAAGATTGCTAAATAGGTCCGTTCCCATCGGGATAGTAACGGCCATTACCGGAATTTATCGTGAGAGCATTACGGTAATTGGCGAGGCGAACCACGCGGGAACGACAATTATGGAAGATAGAAAAGATGCTTTAACTGCCGCTTCGGAGCTTATTTTATCCCTTGAGCGTGCCTGCTTAAATCATCCTTCGAATGAAGTGGTTGGCACAATCGGCAGGATGAACATACTCCCTAATGCGCCAAATATTATCCCTCACAAAGTGTGTATGACTTTAGAGATTAGAGGGAAATTATCTGTAGAAATACAAGATATATTGGCGGCATTTACGACAGAGTGCTTACGAGTGACAGAAAAGCGGTTTGTTCATATAGACAGGAAGGTCTTGCTTAATCAATCGCCTGCAAGTATGGATTCATTCATAATTGATACGATGAAAGAAATTGTGAGTAACTGGGAATATCCTTATTATCTCCTTGGCAGTATGGCGGGTCATGATGCTGCCCATATGGCGAATATAACCAAAAGCGGGATGCTGTTTGTTCCAAGTCTTGGCGGAAAGAGCCATTGTCCAGACGAGGAAAGCCGCTTGGAAGACATTGAAAAAGCAGCAAATACTTTGCTGCATACAATTCTTATGCTAGATCAAAAATTAGACACATAAAGGGGATAATAGATTGAGTGTTTTATATATGGCCAATTCTATTTATATAAATAATCAATTTCAAAAAAATCAAGCAATCTATGTCTTAGATGGAGTCATTAAAGAAATTGGTCCTAAAAATCGCTTATTAGAAAAATACAAAGGCGTTACTGTAATTGAATGGGAAGGAAAAGCAATTGTGCCTGGCACTGTGAATGCTCATAATCATTCTTTTCAAAGCTTATTAAGAGGAATTGCTGTAGATCGCCCATTTCTAGAATGGAGAGATCAAGCACTTTACCGTTATACTCCCTTACTAGATGAGGAGGCAATTTATACAGGTGCCTTATTTGCATTTGGAGAAATGCTGAAATACGGAGTTACGGCAGTAAGTGATTTCTTCTATGTTCATAATGGCGGTACTGCTACAGATGAAGCTGTCATTCAAGCTGCTAAAGATTTAGGTATTCGTCTCGTTTTTGCAAGAACAATGTACGATTGGGAAGGGGCCCCAATAAGTTATCGGGAAACAGTGGGAGAGGCAGTGGACCGGACACGAAAATTAGCGATTAAGTATCAAGGTGATCCCATGGTTTCCATTCATCCTGCACCTCATAGTCCTCATGCAGCTTCTCCTGCAATGATTCAAGCAGGACATCGCCTCGCTAAGGAGCTAGGAACACCCTTTCATATTCACGTGGCAGAAGAAACATTTGAAGTCGATGAAATCCTTGGAAAATACGGCTTGCGTCCAGTTCATTATCTCCATTCACTTGGTGTGGTAGATGAAAGCATGATTGCTATTCATTTAGTGTGGTTAGAAGATAGTGAAATTAAGATATTAGGCCAAAAAAACGCAAGGCTTGCGTATTGCCCATCCAGCAATATGTTTTTATCAGATGGAGTAACAAGAATTCCTGACTTACTGGATGCGGGAGTTCGCATTTCACTCGGATCTGATGGAGCTTGCAGCAATAACCGCATCAGTATTTTTGAAGAAATGAGAATGTGTTCTCTGCTGCAAAAAGTTACACGCCTTGATGGAACATGCATTAATGCTAAAGAAGTATTCGACATGGGCACAAAAGCAGGAGCTGAGATGTTGCAGCTTCCAACTGGAGAGTTGAAAGTAGGCATGAAAGCAGACTTTGTTACATTAGATTTAAATGATTTATCTCTTTCTCCTAAATCTGAACTATTTGCCAATATAGTCTATTCCATGCAGCCAAATGCTATTTCAGATGTTATCGTCGATGGAAAGCTGATAGTAGAAAACGGTCAAATTAAGACAGTTTCAGAAGCGGAAATTGTGAAAAGGGTAGACAGCTTAATGGAAAAATGGCAAAGTATACAAGATTAATAAAAAGATGCAACCAAAAAAATGCTGGTTGCATCTTTTTGTTGAAACAATATAATTCCTAACTCCGTTATAAGTATTGGTAATACAAATAGAGACTTATTCAAGTTTTGTTGGAGATGGAAAGTATGAACAATCAAAACAAATCCAGTTTGATTATTATTTTTTGTTAATCATTCTGCTGTTAATGATAATCAGCACGATAAATATCCAAAGTGCTCAAAAATTTCTGCCATACACAGCAAATTTTGCTGGCCAGCAAGTATTTTGGTACATAGTTGGACTGGTAATGTCGGCTGTCATTTATTATTTTGATTTTGAACAAATAAAAGCAAATGTCTTTTTATGCTTATTTATTAGGAGTATTAATGCTCGTTGCCTTATTTTTTGCTCCTTCGTCGATTGCTCCTGTTATTAAGGGAACGAAAGCCTGGTTTGTGATTGATAAGATTGGCTGCTCCTACAAACATACCCAAATGTGTATAATTCATAGATAATTCTTGCTTCTACGTGTCCCATCTCGCCATTTGCTCGCTACTATGGTTGGTATAACACTCCACAAGCGTAAATTCCCGCCGTATAAGCCAACGGTACATATATACTATCCTCTTTAGGTGAGAACAGTATATGTTGGTGCTTGTTCTAAATTAATAGCTGCATTCTCATCTCTATCCATCGTATGACCGCATCTATCACAAATAAATGTACGCTCCGAAAGGGATAGTTTTAGCTTTTTGGTTTGACATTTAGAACATAACTTACTAGAAGGATAGAATCTATCCACTTCCCGTAATTCAACGCCTAATTTACGGCATGTATGCTTAAGGTTCGTTTTAAATTGATAGAATTTTTGATTGGCTATTACTCGGGAAAAGTGCTTGTTTTTCATCATCCCTTTACATTCAAATTCTCTAATGTGATAAAAAGTGGCTTGGTTTTCGTCACTTCTCTTATAACATAGGCTTGATATGCATTTCGAATGTTGGTTAAGCGTAGATGAATCTTTTGTACTCTCCCAATATTTTTATTTAGATTTTTCCTTTGGTTTGTTGTAGTTTCACCACCTGTTTTTGATAGTTTCTTATAATGTTCATATTTACGAGAAAGAGAACGTTGTTCTCTCTTAAGCTTTTTTTCTATCTTTCTAATACGAACTGATTTGTTTATGTTTTTAAACGTTCTTCCATCACTTAAAATGGCAAAATCCCTCAGACCTAAATCTATCCCTAATCCTTCTGCATTCAACATTTCATGAGTTGGTACTGCTTCTTCTTTGACCAATACAGAAATATAGAACCTGCCTGCTTTTTGTTCAATCGTACAACTTGAGACCGTGCCTTTCGTTGGGATGTAACCTTTCTCTTTCAAAACAACCCAACCAATAGTAGGAATCTTAATTCGATGACGTTCCACTTCTAAATCAGTCTTATTGTTTTTTGGAAAATACACCTTTACATCCTGGCGGTTTTTCTTTTTGAAACGTGGATATTTAGCTTCGCCTTTGAAAAACTTTTTAAAGGCGTTTTCTGCGTTCATAATTACTTTCTTTCTAGCTTTAGAAGATACATTCTTAATCCATGGTTTTTCAAGAGAAAGTTCATTATTCACGTATTTATCAAAATCCATGCCGCTGCAAAATTTTGCATCTTTTTCATATAACTCCTTATTGTAATCAATAAAAGCATTATAAAGAAAGCGACAAACACCGATGGTGTTATTGACTTTATGTATTTGTTTATCGTTCAAGTATATCTCTGTTTTATAAGCTTTCATAATTCCATAATCCATATTTTTAGAGTTTTTAAAGTTGGTTTTTATCATACCATAAAATGATAGATTCATTATCTAATAGTTATTTATACCTATGAGTATAACTTATCACCTTCATACATATTTGTCCATTAATACTGATCCTGTTTATTACTCCTTGCAGCCTGTCGAATTCATGAAGGTATTTTTAATTGTTTTCTTAGCAAAGATCACGGTCAATCATATAATAAGAACACCATTTTATCGAACGATTGCGACAGATATAAAATTAATTGGGAATATATTAGGTGTTACAGAGATTCCCTGTTTATCTTAAAGCAGCCAGATACAGGAACAGCAATGGTTATTGCCTTTGATAATATTGGTATGGGTAACAGGACTTGTGCCGGGCAGTAGCTCTATTTTCGGAACAATACTGTCCTTAACATGAGTATTAAATATCTCTGCTAAAACAAAATACTTTATGTTTGAAGGAAATAAGTATGATTAGCATTGTTATTGGCAGACTAAAACTAACAAAGCATAACTATATGGAATTAAGGGTATACTTTATTGAGTTATCCAAAGAAGATTATTCTCTTATGTATTTTAGTTTGGTGTGGCTGGAGAAAGTTAAAGAAATTTTAAATAAGTTTATAAATAAATACCCTTGTTAAGGAATAAATAAAGTTACAGGGTTATTTGGAAATTTGCAGACTTATTTAATTTTCTTTATTGTCAGCTTAAACCTTTCACATAATACATAATAGAAAGGAGAGAAAAAAATGGAGTCAATATGGTTGGAATATGCTTGGGCATTGTTGATTTTAATTGGCTTAGAAGGGTTGTTATCTGCTGACAATGCATTGGTTCTTGCAGTAATTGCGAAGCATTTACCTGAAGATGAGAAAAAAAGGGCAATAAATTACGGTATAATTATCGCCTTTATTTTTCGATTTGCAGCACTGTTTGCGATATCATTTATTGCAAACGTCTGGCAGGTACAGGCAATCGGTGCCGTTTATCTGCTTTATTTAGGCTTAAAACATATCTTTAAGGCATGGTTTAAGAAAGAAAAGCCGCATACGGAAGTGGAAGAAGAGGCTAAAGGAAAGGGCTTCTTACCTACTGTGGGAAAGATTGCATTAGCAGATTTAGTTTTTGCGATTGATTCCATTTTAGCGGCAGTTGCTCTTGCCCTCGGCCTTCCTGATTCACCGCTTGGTGAGTTCGGCGGTATGGATGGAGGACAGTTTCTCGTTGTTCTTCTTGGTGGGATTGCCGGCCTAGTTTTAATTAAATATGCAGCCACATGGTTTGTACAGCTGCTTGATAAGCGACCTGCATTAGAAACAACAGCATATGTAATTGTAGCTTGGGTCGGTGTCAAGCTTAGCGTAATTACCCTGGCACACGAAGATATTGGTGTACTGGACCATCATTTTCCCCATAGCACTGGCTGGACGTTAATCTTTTATGGAGTATTAGTAGCGGTAGCATTAATCGGCTGGTTTGCGCCAAACAATAAAAATAAGGCTAAGAAAGACCCTGCCTAAAAATCATAAGCTTTATTCCCTTATCCACTTGGGAGTAGAGCTTTTTTAGTGTATTTTATAGCATTAGAAATAATAACTCGGGGCATCTTAGTAGCAGAATGGAGGACTAGTTATGAATTATCGAATGCTCTTATCTCTTTTTGTTATTTTTTTTAGTTTATCTACTGCTGCTGGAGCCGCAGGGGAAGTGCCTTTAACAGCTGCATTTGTGCGAAACAATCAGCTGTGGGTGAAGGAGGGAAGTGAAGAAAGACAGCTCACCTATTCTCAGCATGTATACAACCCTAAATGGTCCTTTGATGGCCGTTTTATTGCGTATATAGATGGGGATGAGCAAGGTGAAAAGTCTGATCTGTATATTTATGATATGGTCAAAAACGAAAGCTATCAACCATATGTGCAAGTGAGTGCAACGGATTACAAATGGTCACCAAATAATAATCAGTTAGCTTATAATGATCAAGGAATATTAAACGTCACTAAAATAAAAAACGGACGGCCTGAAATGTTTGAGAACGTTTCTTTAGGTGTCAGCGGATTTGAATGGTTTCCGAACGGCAAAGAATTTATTGTGTCTTCTCAATCCAATTTATTACCGACAGGTTGGGGCCCCATTGAATTATTTAAAGTTGCAGCTGATGCAAACTTACAACAAGAAAAGATTCATCCCTTTTTTACAATCCTGACTAATAAAGATTTATTTGCAATAACGGCAGAGGAGTTTAAGTGGAGTGATGATGGAAAGTGGCTTAGCTTTCTGGCTATTCCGACAGCATCCTGGTCCAATGACAGTAATTCATTATGTGTTATTACAGCAAAGGGAGAACGTTTTCAAGAGGTCGGCAAAATGCTGAACAATCAGGATTGGTTTAATTGGGCCCCGAATAAAAATCAGCTTGCCTATATTTCTGGTGAAGGAAGATTTCTCGTTGAAAATAAGCGGACAACCATCGCAGAAATGCCTGCTTTTATCGGACAGAAAGTTTATACACCAAAGGGGGATGTTGACTTGGATTTGTCATGGTATTCTCCTGATGTAGTGATTGTTGCTCGTTCTAAGGAAAATAAAGAATGGAAGGAAGGCCCGGTACCTACAATGTATACTAGCCTTTATTCCATTCATTTGAAGTCTAATGACCAAAAGCAATTGACAGCACCTAAAGAAAAGGAACGAGATGATACCCCTCAAGCCGTTAATGGCTATATAACTTGGGTCCGGCATATGGAAAATGAGCAAAATAATGTTTGGATTAGAGAAGGGCTTGAAGGCAAAGATAGTATATGGATTAAAAATGTTGAGTCTGAACCTGTTTTTTATATAGAGAAGCATAAATTATAGCAGCTTGTAAAAAGGCGTGAGTATGGAGAAGTCTCACGTCTTTTTATATGGCCTGCTTTTTATCATGTGTAGACGGATTAGAATCTGCGATAAACCTGTTTAATACTTTTTTCGCTGCTGGCATAAAGTATTGCAGAACAAGTCCTCCTAAACAAACCGTTAGTAACGTACCAATGCCAATTGGTCCACCTAAACTGAATGCAATAATTAAAAATACTAAATAAATAAATGTTCTCGAAAGAAAAATAGTTGTGTTAGTTAGTTCCTGAATAATTAATGTTAACCGATCGACTGGAATTGGAGCGAAGTTTGTGTGTAAATATATGGCGGTTCCAAATCCAATCACAATTAAGCCGCTAATAAAACAAATCAATTGGCTATACCAAATTTCAGGTGTTATTAAACCGTGCAATAAAAACAGCCATAAATCGATGCCAATTCCAGTTATAAAAGCTGTTACCAATCCTAAAGCTTCAGGCTGCTGTCTTTTTAACAAGGAGTTAAATAAAATCAAGATAATTGCTAAGATAAATTCCCAGCTGCCGACAGTTAGCCCTATATTTTGAGATAAGCCAACTAAAAGGGCGTCAAAAGGTGAAGTTCCAAGATTCGATTGAATCGTTAAGGAAATTCCACAGGTTAAAATAAATATCCCTATTACATAAAATACATATTTCACATGATTGCCTCCTTGAGATTTTATTGCAAATGCAACAAAAATACATTATATTTAATATAAGATATCTTTATTGCATTTGCAATAAAATTAGTGGGGCTTATTATAAATAAAAGGAGCAGCATTCAAATGACATTAGAACTTAAAATATGTACAGTTAAAGATTTACAAAAGCTTCGAGAAATCAGTTATGAAACCTTTAATGAAACATTTAAAGACCAAAATTCACCTGAAAATATGAAGAACTACTTAGATAAAGCATTTACTTTAGAGCAGTTAGAGAAAGAGCTGTCCAACATTTCATCCCAATTTTTCTTTCTATATTTAGATAAGGAATTGGCTGGATATTTAAAGGTAAATACGAATGACGCACAAACTGAGGAAATGGGGACTGAGTCACTTGAAATCGAAAGGATTTATATCAAAAGCCGATTTCAAAAAGACGGACTTGGGAAGGTTCTTTTCCAAAAAGCACTTGATATTGCCAGAGAAAACAATAAAAAGAAAATATGGCTTGGCGTCTGGGAAAAAAATGAAAATGCTATAGCCTTTTATAAGAAAATGGGATTTAGGCAAAAGGGAGCTCATTCCTTTTATATGGGTGATGAAGAACAGACTGACTTTATCATGTGTAAAACACTTTAATAAGGCGCAAAAGAGAAATGAACAAGAATAACGTTCATTTCTCTTTTGTAGTCTTTTAACGCTTCAGCACTTTTAGAAAGCAGTCTCTGTATTTTGCTCCTTTCGGCAGCAATCCAACGACAAGATAAACATCATTAATTCCTTGTATAGGGTCATCTAACACCATCTTTGGTTGCATGTGTTTTTCGTCTACGAGAAGGGAAGTACGAACAGCTCTTGCTACTTGTCTTATTATATTAAAAATTATTATATGGTATGGATCTTCCTTTAAGCGGAACGATTATGTCCTGACGGTGTATTGATATGCCGTACACACTGAATTATCTTGCAATGCAATTTTATATATAGCTGATATATCAAAAAAAGATGGTGTTCCTATTGTTAGGAACACCACCTTTTATCAGGTTGTTAAGAATTTTGTGCTTCTTCATTCGAACGCTTATTGCCTTTATAGATGAAGTATAAAGAAATAATCATAAATAGTAATGCAAAGGCCCGTTTCATATCTAATTCAATAACTAAACTATTGAACCAGCCAAAATGATCAATTATCACTCCAATTACTAGTTGACCGGCAATCCCCGCGATATTTGTTGCGATTACCCCAATTCGAGGAACGGCGATAACAGTCAGCAGCAAATAGGCTGTGCCTAAAAAGGCTGCACTTAATTGCCACTTAGGTGCTTCTAAAAGTGCAAGAATATCCCCATGTCCAAAAAAGATAATGAAAACAGTAAGAAACAAGGTTCCAGTTAGAAAAGTTAAAAAAGTAGTTTCAATTGTGCCTGCTTTGCGGCTGAATGTACCATTGATAGAAGATTGAGCGCTTAGTGTGATACCGCCGATTAATGTGAATAAAATCATAAATAACCCCAAATTGATAACCTCCTAGTTTATTAATATAAGTGCGATAATCATAGAGATCACGGCAAATATCTTTTCCTTGTTAATTTTAGTCTTTTTACTGCCAAGCCATCCGAAATGCTCAATTACCATGCTCATCACCAGTTGTCCGATGATGACTGCAACCATTGAGATTCCAACACCGACGTATGGAACACTAATAACAATAGCAGTTAAATAAACGACACCTAATCCGCCGCCAAGCAATGTCCACTTAGGTGCTTTTAATGTATAAGAAAGATCTCCTTTACCAAAGAAAATCCATAATAGCCCCATAATAATAGAGCCCATAAAGAAGTTATAAAAACTTGTTTCTATTTGTCCAATTGTTTTTCCCAGTTCAGCATAAATAGCTCCTTCAAAGCTGAGCGCTGCTCCAGCCAGAAGGGCTAACAAATAAGAAAGATAGCGCATAAAATCAGTTCTCCTTTTTTGAATAATTATATATCTAGAAATATAGATATAGAGTCTTAAAAAAACAGAAATCCATGCAAAGTTAGATTTCTGTTTGAAAATACTTTGCTAGCTGTTGAATAAACTCCTCATTTCGCCTGTAGTATGTCCATTGACCATGACGAATAGAGTCAAGCAGTCCAGCTTTTTGCATCATGTTTAAGTAGCTAGAAACGGTAGATTGAGAAACTTTAGCCTTTTCTTGAATATCCCCAACACAAACTCCGCCTTTGTAGCTTACCTCCTTAGGCAAATGAGCGCCTTGTTTTGGGAAATGCTTCTCAGGTTCCTTCAGCCACTCTAAAATATTCAATCTTGTTTCATTAGAGAGTGCTTTAAATACATGAATAGGTTCCATGGTACCGATTATATCGGTTTTTTTAGATATGTCAATTTTTACTTTTATAAGAAATGCTTAACGGCCTTTTATTGAGTAAATGAGTTAATATCTGCAATAATATACTATATACATTATAAACATAGATGTAATATTCATAAGGACAAAAGGAAAGGAGTTCCCTCATGAATATTACATCATTTATAATATACTGCTTTATCGTAACATTCACACCAGGTCCTACTAATATCGTTATTTTATCAACAGTGCACAATTTTGGTACTAGAAAGGCAATGGAATATACATATGGAGCAACGGTTGCGTTCGGCCTACTGCTTGTTGTATCTGCTTTTCTGAACTCTGTGCTTTATACAATCATACCCAAGCTTTTAATGGTGATGCAGATTATCGGCAGCTTATACATGATTTATTTGGCAGTGCAAATATATAAAAGTGATTCAGCAAAAGGCAATTTAATAAATAATACAGGCACGTTTTTATCTGGATTTATCATGCAATTTGTAAATCCTAAAGTAATTCTGTTTACGATGACCATTATTCCAAGCTATATCATGCCGTATTTCCAGTCAGCATCAGCATTGATGACAAGTATAGCCGGTATTACTTTCATCGGTTTTTTAGCCTTTATTACTTGGGTGCTTTTCGGCGCAATATTTAAAGCCTTTTTGCAAAAACATAAAAAGGCAGTCAATCTTCTAATGGCTTTATTTCTAGTATACGCCGCTGGAATGATGTGGTTTTAGCAGAGAAAAAAGGGGTGGTTGCAGTGGAGAAATTTATTTATAAAAAATCAGCTGGCATAACTGCCTTAGCAGCCAGTATGTATGAGTTTACCTATAAAAAGCATGCTCATAAAGAGTATGCAATAGGGGTCACATTACGCGGCATTCAACGATATCATTTAGATGGCAGTTTGCAGTTGTCCCATAAAGGCGGCGTCATGTTTTTTAATCCAGAACAAGCTCATGACGGGATGGCACATGATGATGCAGGCCTTGATTATGTGATGCTTTATATCGATCCACAACTGTTCTTAGAGGTATCGGAGAAAAAGGAAATAATCAAGTTTTCAACACCTATTGTATACGATAAAATCCTTCAGCAAAAAGTTATAAGACTAGCTAATGCTATTCTTAATAAAAAAGGGGAAGCTGTCTGCAGTGAGTTGCTGCTGTCGCTAACAGACAGTCTTGTTCAAACAAACCTCTCTCAAGAATATAAAAAAGATAATGTTCTGATAAGAAAAGCAAAGGAGATGCTTCGTGCTAACTTACTGGCCGTTCCTAAGCTTGACGATATAAGCGGTGAGCTTGATTTATCAAAATATCAATTTATCCGAATATTCAATGCTCATACAGGAATCTCCCCATATCAATACTTTCTAAACAGCAAGCTAGAACAAGCAAAGCAGTTAATAGAAAGAAAGAGAGATATCTATGCTGCTGTAGCAGAATGTGGTTTTGTAGATTTACCTCATTTAAATAAACATTTTAAAAGTGTCTATGGAACGACAGCATATGAATATTTGTCTAATTTAAATTGACTGCTAGACTTTGTCTAACAGTTTTTTTATGCATGAGGAGGATGAAACTTATCTGATGAATAAACGTATGTAACATTACCGGATTATGAAGAAATGGATAGGAGGGCTTTTTTGAAAAATAATGATGAAGAGAAAAGTAAAATTGAAACAGACGACAGTTGGAATCGAGCGCTGTATGGCAGTCCTACCATCGGTGGCTTTATTGTTATCGGAATCATCATTATCATCATTGGATACAAAATTTTATTTTAGCAAGGCAATAACCTTAATAGGAGTTAAAAATGAATCTTAAAAAAAGCCAAGAATATGTTTCGTTAGAAATTAGAGATTGGAACAATACAAATTTTGCAGCAACTTTATACGAGATTTGTGATTCTCACAGAACTTATTCTAATGATCAGATTGAAGTCCACCAAGTAGTTAAGCTAGGCAAAATTAATAAAGAGTGGAGATTTGTGATTATCTTAAATATCACACAGGATTTAGATAATTTAGGTACTTTAATAGAAGGACTGGGTTGATATACACATGTAATAAATTCACTTGAACTAATTTATATAACGTTCAGGTGTTTTTTTTAGTCTTTTTACTTGACTTAGAGTTAACTAGAAGGCGTATTCTAGTAATGTTAAAAAAATGAAACTACTAGGAGGCTAAGAAACATGACAACAGCTAAAGCGCGAGCAGTTGATGGTCCAGACAAACCGTTCAGAGCGGCAGAAATTAAGAGACGGGACCTTGATTTACATGATGTTTTAATTGAAATTAAATATGCAGGTATATGTCACTCTGACATTCATACTGCCCACGGCGAATGGGGTCCTGTAAATTACCCTCTTGTTCCAGGTCATGAGATTGCTGGTATTGTTACGGAAATCGGAGCGGAAGTAACAAAATATAAAGTAGGTGACCGCGTTGGAGTCGGGTGTATGGTTGATTCTTGCGGTGAGTGTGAAAACTGCCAAAAAGGAGAGGAACAATACTGCCTGAAAGGAAATATTCCTACTTATGCTGGTGTAGATAAATATGGCGAGCCTACACAAGGTGGCTATTCTACACATATCGTTGTAATAGAAGATTTTGTTGTCCGAATTCCTGATAATATTGAATTAGATGTGGCAGCACCGCTGCTATGTGCAGGAATTACAACATATTCACCACTGAATCGCTGGAATGCTGGACCAGGTAAAAAAGTAGCCGTTGTTGGGTTAGGCGGACTTGGTCATATGGCTGTGAAAATTGCCCATGCGATGGGTGCTGAGGTTACTGTTTTATCTCAAACATTGAACAAAAAAGAAGACGGCTTACAATTTGGGGCAGCTGATTATTATGCTACTAGCGATCCAGCTACATTTGAGAAGCTTGCTGGAAAATTTGACCTTATTATCAATACAGTAAGTGCAAAGCTTGACCTTGATGCGTATTTCTCTTTGTTAACCCTTGATGGAACAATGGTGAATGTTGGCGCACCTGGCGAGCCTTTGTCACTAAATGTGATGTCTTTAATCGGCCATCGCCGTTCATTTGCTGGTTCTATGATTGGCGGTATCCGAGAAACACAAGAAATGCTCGACTTCTGTGCGGAGCATAATATTGTTCCTAATATTGAAATTATCTCTGCAGATGAAATTGACGAAGCATATCAACGTGTTTTAGCTTCTGATGTAAAATATCGATTCGTTATTGATACAAGCACCATGTGATTTTGTGAGTGAAGGATGTCCCAAAGGGGCATCCTTTTTAGCTGTTTACAAATTTTATCAGAAAGCTTTAAAATTTCGCTTGGATAGCTTTAATAAAGACATTAGCAGCTTCAGAAAAAACTTGATGCTTGCGCCACACAATATTTAAACCAGATTCAAGGTTAGGCTCTAGCGGTCTAAAGCATAAATTGCTATCACTCGATGTATTCACTATTTTATCAATAGTAATCGCATAACCAATCCCTTCATCCACCATAATGGCGGCATTATAGGCAAGATTATATGTTGTGACAATATTTAATTTATCAAAATCTTCACCGAACCAGTCTGCAAATTTATTTGTCGAGTATGTCTGTTTGATAGCCTGTCGTGAACATATTAAAGGCAGCTCCAAAAGTTCAGCTGCTCGTATTGCCGGTTTATCAGCGAGAGGACTGTCTTTGCGCATAACAACACCCCAAACGTCCTTAGCTGGGATATTCATATAGTTGTATTTGGATATATCTGCAGGTTCAATTAGGATGCCAAAATCGAGCAGCCCTTTGTCAAGCCGATCTGTAACATCGTCCTCGTTTCCGCTGTAAAGATGATAGCGTATATTAGGATACTTTAACTTTACGTCGTTAATTACACGGGCAATCCATCTCATCGCATCCGTTTCACCGCCGCCGATATAAACATCTCCGCTAATAGTTTCCTCCATTGAATGAAATTCCGATTCCAATTTATCGACCATGTTAACAATTTCTGCTGCTCTGTTTCGCAGCAAAATGCCTTCATCTGTAAGAATGATACTGTGACTGCTGCGAATAAACAATTTTTTTCCTAATTCCTTTTCCAAATCTTTCATTTGTCTTGATAAAGTCGGCTGTGTAACATGCAGCAGGTCTGCAGCAGCTGTGATATTACCAACCCTGGCAATTGCGAGGAAGTAGCGTAACACCCTTATTTCCATCTGTATTCCTCCTTCATTATGTTTAAGTATACATGTATCCAGAAATGCTTAACAGACATTTCTAGATATGAGATATAAGTATTGGTTATATGTGAAAATCGAAGCTAAAATAAAAGCAAATGATTAAATCACATATGAAGGGAACATAAAAAAATGTCCGTAATTGCCAACAAAGTAGTCATCATTACGGGGTTTTGTGTTTTGAAATTCAGAAAGTTTGAGGTGTAATTTTGGTCAAGAATAATAAATTGCTTATCATGATATTAACCATCGGTGTATTTGGCATTATCAATACAGAAATGGGGGTTATCGGAATATTGCCTGCTCTTGCTGATCACTTTAGTGTCAGTGTCTCAAAAGCAGGCCTGCTGGTTAGTCTCTTTGCCCTTGTTATCGCAGTTTCTGGGCCGACAATGCCATTATTTTTTTTAGGCTTAGACCGAAAAAAAGTAATGCTACTTGTGCTTGGAGTTTTCATTATCGGTAACATTGTGTCCATCTTTACTACTAATTTTACCATTGCATTAGCTGCTAGAGTTGTACCTGCGCTGTTCCATCCTATTTATTGTTCATTAGCGTTTTCGGTAGCAGGTGCTTCGGTCCGTAAAGAAGAAGCACCTAAAGCTGTTGCTAAAGTATTCATAGGAGTATCTGCCGGAATGGTCATTGGTGTGCCAGTCGCAAGCTTTATCGCTGGCAGTATGTCATTACAATTGGCGATGTCGTTCTTTGCTGCGGTGAATATAGTTGCGTTTATTGCGACATATTTATTCGTGCCAAGCATGCCTGTTAAAGAAAAGCTTTCATACGGCTCACAGTTAGCGATCTTGAAAAAGCTGATTACTTGGCAGTCTATCATTGCAGTCGTTTTCCTTAACTCTGCAATATTTGGTGTATACAGTTATCTTGCTGAATATTTAACATCAGTAACATCCATGTCTTCTGCCTCGATTACTATTATGCTGACTGTATTCGGTGCAGCCAATATTATTGGAAATATAACAGCAGGAAAGCTGTTGACGAATAATGCTCGAAGAACGGTCATCGCATTTCCGTTTTTATTAGGAGCTGTTTATATGGTGTTGTTCCTATTTGGTCATTTCTCCATCCCAATGGCAATCATAACGTTTATTTGGGGAATTCTAGCTGGGGTGGGCGGCAATATCAATCAATATTGGATCATGTCCTCTTCACCAGAAGCTCCAGACTTTGCTAATGGATTATTTATTTCAGCTTGTAATTTAGGTACAACGATTGGCGCTGCTGCTGGCGGATTATTTATAGCTCAATTAGGAATTCAATATGTAGTCTTAGTAGGTTTTATATCATTAATTTTCGGGACCATCTCAATCTTGCTAAGAAACTATAAATATCGTTCTAGAACTAATCAGCTTGCTGGTTAATATCTAACAAGCACTATAAATGGGCAGGTGGAAAGCATTTGTTAATAACAAGGATTACAGTGGAAGTAAATCGGCTTCAAGCGCGAAATGCTGCCCTTTTTGTGGCAATAGCTCAGACCTTTCGCAGCGAAATAATCCTGACTAAAAAAGGAAGGTCCGCCAATGGCAAAAATATAATGAAAGTGATGGACTTATCTGTAGCAGAAGGTGATAAAGTTACCTTATTTGTAAATGGGGAAGATGAGCAGGCTGCCATTAGCAAGCTTAAGTATTGTCTAGTAGAAGAAATAAATGCCGAAATCTGATTTCCAAAATGAAAAAGAAGTTAATCTCATTTAGATATAACTTCTTTTTTCATTGGAAAACTTAAGCAGTATGTATCTAATAATAAAACCAATAACAACCCCAGGAATTACAAACATCATTGGCAAAAAAACAGGGCCGAGTGACTGGCCAAATAAAGTAATCTTACTAGAATAAATTAAGCCGAGTGTAACGAAAGCAGCCGCAGATAAAAAGGGAAGAAAAGACAATTGTTCATCAGCAGGCATCTCGTATTGATATGCATCCCACATAGCGAAGAAATATAAACAAGCATAAAATAATAACCATTCATAATTGATTACTTCTTCTGCTTTAGAGAATTCCCCTAAATAGCTGTACATAATGGAAGTATTAAAATGACTATATACGTTTATAAGAATCTCTGTTAGTACAAATAATGTACCTTTAAAGAAATGTCCAGTTAATAATTGGCTGAAACCTGGTAACGCAATACTCCACATAATCGCCTGGAATTTACCGATTTTCTTCATATAAACCCTCCTTTACTATAGTTTGGATAGAAAGACAGTAGTTATTCCAGTTATTTGTATAAATTAGCAAAATTTGTTCATTGTTCCTTTTGTAAAAGTTGCGGAGCTTCCCAAATAATATAGTTCTTTAATTCATCCTGAAGAGCAGTCCAATCCAATACTTCTTCCATGTGGAAAACACCTGTGCAGGAATTGTTTTCACACATATAGCAAGCAGCCCATACGGTTACCAATGCAGTTATTTTTGCTTCTTCTTTCCCATAAAGCTCTGTTTCTAACACGATTGGCTTCCCTGATTTACGTCCGCTAACGGTAATTTTTACACAAAACATCGGCTTTCCAATTGAAATTCTAGTTAACAATTTTGTAGACAAGCGAATAGGCAGGAAACGAATCAGTCCAATTGCTTTCAAAAAGGCTAAAGCACCAGTTGCAAAGCGTGAATCAAAACAAAGATAAGTGGTGACATCATCAACTGCTATTGTATGATGCAAAACATGTTGATCTGCAAAATCAAAATGATAAGCGTTTCGCCAGCCAAGCTGTTCACCAAAATAGGCAGACTTCATGCCGCCAAAGCTTTTCAACTTCACCTGTTTACCTTTTATCCATTTATAATAGTCCGTTTTTGCTTGCCGTATTGTCCAATCAATGGCAGCAAGCCCATGTGTATCTCCTAACCCGAGCATTAAGAAAATATCCACTGCGTCTGTATGGTCGACTTTTTCTGCCATCCAACTAGCCAGTAGATTCGTTATTCCCGGATTTAACCCGACACTGAGCATCGCTGCAGAATTGGAGTTAACTGCTAAATCATGGAGCTGTTCCACTTCAGCTAAAAACCGGTATGATGCAGAAATATCGATATAATCAATCCCTGCTTGAAGACAGGTGGTAGCAAATAGAGCATTTTCTTGTTCCAGACAAACAATGACGAGTTTTACACTCGCCAGTAAGGATGCAGGAACAGCTTTATTGATATCTAGTAACAGCGGCAATACCTTTCCATTTGTTGATGCAGAAAACGTTTCCGCTTTCTCCATGCTTCTGCCAGCAGCATACACATAGCCGGGATAAATTTCTCCTAACTTACTGCATATCAATCTTCCTACATGTCCATAACCACCAACGATAACAATATCTTTCCTTTCCAAAAAAACCACACCTTTCTAAATTTCCATAACTATAGGAACAGTGTATAGAAAGGTAAGTTAAGAAAATATCCCAGAATCATGGGATATTTTTTATTTATGGAAAAGTGTGGAAGTGTTAATATGTGCTTAGTAGGTTTTTGTTGAAAGAGGTGAAGTTAGTGGAATTATCGGGAGGTCAAGTAGTTAACTTTATTAGTACTATTAAGAGCAATCTCTATAAAGTAAGCGCTCTCCCTTTCCATTACTTAGGAAGGGGAGGCTGAAATATAAACCATAGCGAGCTTATGCTTAATAAGGATAATAGCCAAGCGACCCAAGGTTTCCATTTATGTACAGCTAATAAAGAAAAAGTAATGATGTTAAACAAAAAGGACCAGCCAAGAGTCCAGCCGTAATGATGGAAAATACTTTTATTCACATAAGCAATTATTTCAATACTTTCAAAAATCACAGCCCATAATATAATCCAACCAATTCTATGAAAGAAAGAAGAAGGAAATCGTCCTAAGAACACAACAATAACAGACGGATAAATAAAAAATGCGATTGCGGTGCTAATTAATGTGTGGGTAGGGAGAATAAAGTGATCAACCCAGACAGGGTGAAACTCCCACACTCTAAAATCATGAAGTAGGGAAGCGTACAGCAAATCACCAATTATCCAAAATAATAATGTCGAATACCATTCATTAAAACGTCTCCAAACACCAAAAAATAAACTAATGAAGATAAAAAATACAACAAACATTGTTTGCATAATTGCATAAAAACCCCTAAGTAAATGTATTTTGTATTTATTTTCAGCTTACAGAAATATTATTATGCAATATTTGGATTACAGCTTTTTAAATCGATTGTTAGGGGGGGCTTTTTTTGAAAAAGAGTAACTGTTTTTTCATAAGTCTTGGTTTATTAGTAATTTTGTTGAGCGGCTGTTTAAGTAATGACAGATATTATATAGTCGTTGAAAAACGTGCAGGAGAAAATGCTGATTACAAGGAATTCAAAAAGATCACTAAACAAAAGCAGATTGAAAGAGTGAATCAGATTGTAGGCGGATTAGAATGGAATAACGGAAGTATAGATATACGCCCAGCAGATTACAGATACAGTGCGCAGTCTGATGATTCTGACACAGAAATTAAATCATTAAGCTATGATATTTGGCTAAATGACGAGAAAGATAAAGTAGAATTTATTGTCCCATCTTCTGAAAACCAATATATGCAACTAAACAGCGACGATAAAAGGTCGGCAGAACTGTTTGAAATACTTATAGAGGAGAAATAAATAAAAGACACAACGGCATAAAAGGAGAAGAATAATCTTGGATAAACTATATTTGATAGATGGATTCGGCGGCTCACCTGATATAAATTGGCTTGCTGATATTAAACAAAACTTTAAAGATTTTTTAGAGATACTAGTAGTGGAATACACGACTGTCTCAGTTGCAGATGTAAAACAATGGGACAGTGACTTAGACCGAGCTGTCAGCAATGCGCAAGATGCGTATTTTGTATGTCATAGTTTAGGTTGTGTTACTTTTTTAAGATTTCTTCTTCGTCATCATATACAGATAAAGGGAGCGGTGTTTGTATCAGGATTTGCACAAGCAATTAAAGATTTTCCACAATTCGATAATTATATGGATAACTTAGATTTAAACAAAATCACGCATTTATTAGGAAAGTCTTTTATAATATCCTCTAGAACAGATCAGATAATTGATTGGCAGATAACGAATGTGTTAGCAGAAAAATTAGGGATTCCATTTATTTTATTGCCTGATGGAGGGCATTTTACTTCAGGTGAGGGTGTAATTGAAATGAATTGTGTTAAGGATATCATCCGTTCTCAGTGGCTTTGATAGACATTAAAAAGGAGACTGCAAAAAATGCAGTCTCCTTTAAAATGTTTCATAAACAATATCTCCAGTTCTAGAAATATCATAATCTCTTAAAAGTTGTATTTCATCCCGAAAGTGGGCAGAGTTTAAAATATCTTTTATTGTCTGGATTAACGGTTCATTTTCAGGAGTTTTTAACATAACTAAATCGTAGCTTTCTGATATTAACGGTACAAAGTCGATTCCGACCATTTTTGCGGCTTTTTCAATTCCAACCCCAACATCAGCCATTCCATTTGCAACAGCTGTTGCTACACTATAATGGTTCGATTCTTCCTTTTCATATCCATTTACCTCACTTGAAAGGATATTGTTTATTCTGAGCTGTTCATCAAGGAGAATTCGTGCTCCTGAACCTTTCTCACGATTGACGATTTTTATGTTTTTTCGCTGTAAATCTGTCCAAGCAGTCAAGCTTAACGGATTGCCCTTTTGAACATAAAAGCCTGCTTTTCTTGATAAGAGATTAAGTAAAATAAGGGGGCGTCCGACTAATATTTTTTTTAAATAAGGAACATTATAGTCTCCAGTATCTCCGTCAAACATATGTAAACTAACAATATCTCCTTTGCCATTGTACATGGAAATCAGGCTGTTTAAGCTTCCCGTGTAGGAACGCAATGCTTGATAAGATGAGTGTTTCTCCATATATTTACTCAGAATATCAAGAACCATGTCTTGTCCGCTTATTACAATGGTTTTCGCATCAGTTTCGCCTTTCGGTACAGTTACAGAAAGGTTCGAAGTTTGTTTTGTTTTATGGTTATTTATATAAACATCTAAATCTCTTGAATCAATCCTCATCTGCCTCCCAACACGGAAAACTGGGATATCTCCTTTTTTAACCATATCATATAAGGTAAGCTTGGAAACTTTTAATAGTTGAGATACCTCTTCAATCGTATAAGAAAATTCTTTTGACATTGTGCACCCCTCCATTAATATTTTAACGTAATCGTTAAAAAAATAATTAAGTAAATAAAAATTTCTAAAAGTTTTCACAATTTTCGTTTTAGCAATTAGTTATAATTAGTTATAATCAATTATAACTAATTATAAGAAGGGGATAAAAAATGAAGAATTACTATCGTTCCGTATTAAGTGTGCTTTTGCTATTGATTATCCTTAGCGGGTGTTCAGCAAACGACAAAACGACTGCAGAAAATAGTAATAAACAAGATGCTAGTCAAGATAAAGTGGAATTGACGGTCTCTGCTGCTGCGAGTTTGCAAGATGCTTTGACTGATATTAAAGCAGACTTTGAAAAGGAAAACCCAAACATAATCCTCCATTTTAATTTTGGCGGATCAGGAGCATTGCAGCAGCAAATCTCCCAGGGAGCACCTGTTGACGTATTTGTCTCGGCAGCAGAAGATAAATTTCAGATTTTGGTGGATGATGGACTTATGGAAAAGAGTGACAGTACAGATTTAGTTGGAAATGAACTTGTATTGGTAGTCCCTAGAGATTCGGATAAAGGGATTAAGGGCTTTGAAGATTTAACAAAGACAGGTAAGATAGCTCTTGGTACGCCTGAATCTGTGCCTGCAGGACAATACGGTAAGGATACATTAGAAAGTTTAAATCTTTGGACTAAGTTAGAGGATAAAGTGATTTACGCCAAAGATGTGCGCCAAGTACTTACATATGTTGAAACAAATAATGTGGACGCCGGGATTGTATATAAAACAGATGCATTAACTTCCGATAAAGTGGAAATAGCTGCAACTGCAGAGGAAAGTAGCCATGATCCGATTATTTATCCAGCAGGGGTGATCAAAAATAGTACTTACTATGCACAAGCAAAGACCTTCTATGACTATTTGCAAGGTGTTAATTCCTTAAAAATATTAGAACAATATGGTTTTAAAGGGATGAAGTAAAAAAGATGACTGCTGACTTTTTAGCACCTGTTATATTATCAATTGAAATTGCAGCTGTTTCAACATTATTTGTCATTGTATTTGGAATAATATTCGGGAAACTGATGGCAGGCAGAAAATTTAAGGGAAAAGTATTAGTTGATACAATTTTGCTTTTACCTTTAGTACTGCCTCCAACGGTGGTAGGTTTTTTATTAATTATTATTTTTGGCCGGAACAGCCCGGCAGGTCAATTTATCGAATGGGTTTTTAATCAGCCGATAATGTTTACTTGGTGGGCAGCGGTGATTGCTTCTACAGTTGTTGCATTTCCTCTTATGTATCAGTCATCCAGAACAGGCTTTGAAGCGATTGATGCAGATATAGAAAATGCAGCACGTGTGGATGGGGCCGGTGAATTACGTTTAATGATGTTTATTTCCATTCCGCTCGCCTTAAAGTCAATTGTGTCTGGAGCAATCTTGAGCTTTGCAAGAGCATTAGGGGAATTCGGAGCAACCTTAATGTTTGCTGGCAATATCCCAGGAAAAACACAAACAATCCCAACAGCTATCTATGTTGCTATTGATTCAGGCAATATGGACATGGCTTGGCTGTGGGTAACGAGTATAATAGTTATTTCGTTTTTTATGTTGGCAGTTGTATATTTTATAAGGTCTTAAAGGATATATCGCCCTTATTTGTACTTAAGCGTAATTAGCCTCGGCAGCATATAATAAACAAACTGTAAGGAGGAATTATTATGCATCCGAGTATTATTACTGGGTTAAATGGTGGTGCACTTTATCAAAACTTTCCGAATCCATCATATGGAGCTTGGAATCAAAAGCTGCTTGGAGTCACACCATATCACTATATGTTAGGAGGGCAACAATATAATATTGCTCCAAGACCTCCAGGGGCACATCCTTTTTTTCCTTATTTAGGACCAAATTTGCCGGTAACATTTAGAAGATAATTTTAACCAGTTAGTATAAACTAACTGGTTTTTTCTTTAATTTGTCTATTAATCTTTTATTTTTATTGAATGTTATGTATAATAATGCATATAAAACGGACGTAAGAAGCTATTCTTTAAGTTGAAAGAAGTGTTTATGTGAGTTTGTATTTTGCTTATGTAATGGTGGGACTTGCTATTGCAATGCCAGTAGGTGCAATTACAGTTGAAATGACAAAGCAAGGTTTGAAAAATGGTTTTATGCATGGCTGGGCAGTTGGTATTGGCGGAATGACAGTTGATCTGATCTTAATATTTGCCCTGTATTTTGGATTAGCAAAAGTTTTGGCGATTCCTTTTATTCAAATGCCATTATGGATAGTCGGGGCGATTTTCTTATTCTTTCTAGCCTATGATTCCATAAAAAATGCCGATAAAGATATAACAATGGCAGGGGAGAAAGCTAATAAATCACTTTTCAAAACATATCGTAATGGTCTGCTTGTAGCTGTTTCTCCTGGGAATTTAGTGTTTTGGATTTCGGTATTTGGAGCTGTTTTAGCAGATTCATATGAAGGCAGTGATTCAAACAGCTTTATTATTGTAGCGCTAGGAATTATCTCAGGCATTTTATTACACGATATTGGCTTACTGACAATTGTGTCTTTCACCAGAAAAATAATGAACCGCCAAATGATTAAATGGACTTCCATCATTGCAGGCATTTTATTATTTGGATTTGGGTTTTATTTCTTATATGAATTCTACATAGGTATTCAGTCGCTTTTTTCTTAAAAGGTAATGTAAAGGTAAAGACAGCTGCTAACAATTGCAGCTGTCTTTTTCATGCTTATTTGTCATTTTTAGATTTTAACGTAAATAAAGATATAGGGAAAGTGTTATTAAGATGTACTTTGAGAGTTTTAGGCAATGATTTAAGAGAATTATGATAACGCTTTTTTTCGATTTAGAGGATAATTTTAATAAGGTAGTTGAAATGCTATTGACTAAAAAGATGTTCTTTATAAAAAAGAGGGGGATACACGTGAAAAAGACATTATATTTAATGAGACATGGTCAAACATTGTTTAATTTACGAAAAAAAGTACAAGGCTGGTGTGATTCACCGCTAACAGAATTGGGGATTAAGCAAGCAGAGGCTGCTGCAGCTTATTTTAAAGAGCAAAATATTGTCTTCGATCAAGCTTATTGCTCCACCTCAGAAAGAGCAAGTGACACATTAGAGATTATTACAGATTTACCATATACAAGATTAAAAGGGTTAAAGGAATGGAATTTTGGGACATTTGAAGGAGAAAGTGAAGATTTAAATCCGCCTTTGCCTTACAATGATTTCTTTGTACAGTACGGAGGAGAAGACCAGAAGGAAGTTCAGCAAAGAATGGCTGAGACATGTCAAAAAATAATGGAAGAAGATAATGAAGTAGTGTTGGCGGTATCCCATGGGGGAGCATGCCGAAACTTTATGAGAGTTTGGGAACATACAAGCACGATCAATCAGCTACAGAAAATTGGAAATTGCTGCATCATGAAGTTTGAATATGAAAACAAAGAATTTAAACTAGTGGAAATTATCAACCAGAACGTTAGTGATGTAAAAGGTGAATTACCAGTTGTTTCTTAAATTCATGTGAAGACACCCTGTAGTTGGGTGTCTTTTTTGTTTTGAAAAAATTATTGCGTATGGTTGTAGTATCATTAGGAACCATCCACAGCTCTATATGACTTATTTATCAGTGAACTGCAAAAAACAGAAAAAGAGATATAAGAACTCCTGTGATGTCAGGGGTTGTATTTATATTTCAAGGTTACTATAAAGGAATGCCCTCATACTGTCTACATTACACAAGCTGCCTTAAAGGGAACTATGGGAACAGAAATATTAGCTTGAAAGAAAAAATAATATATTATCAGTAATATCAGGTCATGGTAGGTTCATATTTGTGTGAACTTTAGGTAAATACTCACCTTAGTATTAGTTTTAAAAAATACCCATTATATGTTAAAGTCGAATGATAAATTAGAGTAGGAGGAGGTTCAAATGGACATATATCTTATCAGTACATAGTGTCACCGCCCCTCCCTGACGATATGTCAAAAATTAAATTCCTGTTCAAGGAATACAATGAACCATTTAAAAGAAAACCGACCAGCCTTGAATTTGTCATTACTGTAGCTGAGTAATTATTAAAATTTCATTTTAGTTAGCTCTTTATTAATGATGAAGTGACTGATTATCTTTATATTAAAAAGGATTTTAAAGAATTACTAACATGTCAGAGGCAAGGAGTATGTGATATGAGACATATTTTAGGTGGGTATTATATTATTTCCTCATCAGAACGGCCTGAATATTTAGATAAAGAAGTTATTCCAGAGCTAATATACTCAGCGAGTGAATGTCTATGTGATATTCATCCTGATATAAATATCTTATGGGCTAGTTCTAAAAAGAGCAAAAAAGAATATAGTGAAAAACTGCGAATATCTGAAAATACTTACTATCATTTAGAAGCAGAGGTTGAAGAAATGTTTGAATTAGGTGAAATTACTTATCCAAATCTATTTACAACTGTGGCTGTTGCTAGAAAATATAAACAGAAATATTTGAGTAATTTACAGGATACCAAAATTTTTGGTATTGGTTTGCCAGAAGGATTGGTACATGAGTTTATTGCAGAAGAAGAATCTGAAACTAAACCGGAAGAAAACCAATATGTACTAGAAAAGAAGCTTTTAAATAAAAATTTGATGTCAAAAGCAGATTGTAAGATGTTGGGCTATGAAATCCTTGGATTCGAAAGTGGGAAATTTCACACCTATTTGTGCAACGGACTGGAAAAGGATTTTAAAGAGAACTTTAGATTTACTTTAAATGAAAATGGCTTTATCAGCTCTTTAGAAGAAGCAATCAGCTATTGTCATTATTGTAATGATGAGGAAGTAGAAACCGAACCAGTTTTGTGGCTGCCTTGGGCAATATATGAATATAGATAACTACCACTTATAGAAAAATTGCTGAATCTATGAGGTCCTTTTTAAATCAAGGTAGACATGTAATGTTGTTAATAAGCAAATAATGAATCCCCGAAATATTTGAAAAAACTTCTTGATAAAGTATGGTCATAAGTTGTTAAGATGACTGTGCAAAAAGGAACCTTAGAATAATATTTTAAGGTTCCTTCTAACTTTATATGGGGAACAGGAGTTAATGTTTATGGGCCCAATACATAGGCGCTTTTTCACCTAATGTCCCGCTTACTGCGCCGCCTTCTTTCCGCCAGTATTCAAGCCCGCCGATCAATTCTTTAACTTTAAATCCTAATTTGGACAGTTTAGCACATGCTCTTGTTGCACCATTGCAAGCTGGTCCCCAACAATAAACTACGATTAGTTTATCTTTAGGTAGTGTACCAACAGTACGATCAGATATTTTATTTCCTGGAAAAGAAATAGCCTCCGTAATATGACATTCTTCATAAGCCAATTCATCTCTAACATCAATAATAGTCAGGCCTTGGTATCCCTTTTTCAAATCAATTAATAAATCAGCAACATCTGCCTCAAAGGATAGTTTTTTCATAAAATGAGCATAGGCTGCTTCTGGTTCACTTGGCTGAATGTCCAATGTTAATGAATATCTAGGTTCTTTTTTCAAAATAATTCCTCCTTAGTTGATTTCTTCTTCAGTATAAATGGAAAAAGTATTCGCTGATCTGATAGTTATTGATTTATACTATCAATAATACTGATAGTTAGGGTGTGAGAAGATGGAGCTGTTATACTTCAAAACATTTATTCAAGTTGTGAAAAGCGGCAATTATACACGCGCTGCGTATGTATTGGACTATGCACAATCAAGTGTTACAACCCATATTCAAAAGCTGGAGGCACTTTATGGGGGAACGCGCTTATTAGAAAGACATGGGAAATTAATGAAATTAACTCCATCAGGTGAGCTTCTTTATAGCTATGCAGAGAAAATGCTCGCATTATTTGATGAATCACAGCAAAGATTACAAAACCAAGAAGTAAAAACGATAAGAATTGGGTCGATTGAATCGTTAGCAATTTATGAACTGCCCGCAATATTATCCGAATTTAAAAAGCAGTATCCTGATGTAAAAGTGCAAATCATTCCTGATACAGAAGCAGTAATAATTGAAAAAATTTATAATAAAGAACTAGATTTTGGACTAATAATTGATAAACCATTTGTGTCAGAAAGAATCAACAGTCTCTCTATTGAAAAACAAAAAATGAAAGTCGTATTACCTCTTGATCATATTTATACAGGAAAGTCATTATTTACGTTGGAAGACTTTAAGGATGAAACAGTTATTCTAACAGAAGAAGGCTGTACATACAGAGCTTATATATTGAATCAGTTACAAAAAAATCATATTGAATTTACCTTATCTATGGAGCTAAGCAGCATTGAAACAATTAAAAAAGCGGTTCAGAATAAATGGGGAATCGGCTTCTTGCCTGAGTTTAGTATGGAAGACCATGATCAAGTTACCGGGATTCCTTTTCAGGATGAAAATTTCCATTTTTACAGCCAATTACTTTATCGGAAAAGCAGCTCTGACATTCCTGTCTATCAATACTTCATAAATCTCTTTGCAAAAAAGTCTAGGTTTCCTCATCAAAGTTTTTTTGAAACTTCCATGATTTAATAACCGTATTACTAGCACCTAATCATGGAGGATGTTTTTTTATTATAGGTAATGTTACAGTCGGCTGGGGAATAATGTTATGGTAACCGCAAATTATGCTGCATTATCTTACACTTCTAAAATATTCCTGTTATCTTGATGCTTTAAGGATGTTTGGCCTCATTTTATATAGCGCAGTTCAAAAACTTAAATAAGAAATATTAACAATAACTTGTTGAAATGGATTAGGAGGGAGTATATGAAATTATTAAGTGCTGTTATATCGCTTTGTTGCAGTTTTTGGATGATTATTTATTTATACGGATTGAAAGAAGTGAGTTCTGCAAAATATAATTCTATTTTTCAAATACTGCCATTAGTGTTAATTGCGATAGCCATTTACTGTTTCTATGCCTATGGAAGGGAAAAGGAGAAGTGAATCTATATGAAGGTTGGTATAGGTGGTCCGAAGATTTACATTAAGACTATTTTCTTGAGAATAAAGAACATACTTTCTTTAGGAGAAAGGAAACTTACATGAGTAAACACTGCTGTGAAATGATGACAGGGCAAATTAATTATAAAGGTGAATTTCATACAAACGAATCAGATTGTCCAGACATTTTAGTAAGTTATCATGAAAAATTTGATGAATATGGCTTAATTATCCATGATGGAGGAAGTTCGAGTATACAGATATTTTTCTGTCCGTGGTGCGGTACAAAATTACCAGAATCAAAAAGTGACTTATGGTTTGATACATTAGCACAATTAGGGTTTGACGATCCAGTGGAGCAAATTATTCCAAAGGAATTTCATACAAATAAGTGGTATACAAAAGGTAAATGAGAGATTTTATGTTTACGGAGTATAGAGACTTATCGAATAAACGGAATAGTTCTGCAAATTGATTCACATAATTAACATCTTTTGGTAATATGAAGTAGAGATGTAAAGAAAGGGGAATCTATACTGCACATGTGGACTTTGTAATGATTATCTAATTGATAGAGTAGTAACGAAAGTTTATAAGTCTGTCTGTAATCATTTTCGGGATTCATGGTGTGGACAATAGAAACTCCCGTTTTCAAAGCAGATACTTTTCTAATCTGCTTTTATTTATGAGTAAAAAACATCGCTATTGTCACATTCATAAATACCCTAATTGGGGGTTTTTTTAATGACAAATCAATTTGAAAAGGAAGAAATATTAACAGGCGGTAATATTTCCAATGTCTATCGTGCAGGAGATACTGTTCGCCGTGAACTAAAAAAAGAAAGCAGCAAAATTCATAAATTATTAAACCATTTAGAAAATAAAGGGTTTGAATATGCTCCAAAGTTATTAGGCATAGACGACAAAGGTCGAGAGGTTTTAACATTTATTGAAGGAGAAGCGGGAAAATATCCTTTGAAAGAGTATATGTGGTCTAATAGTGTTTTAGCAGAGATAGCAAAAATGCTTCGTCAATATCATGATGCTGTCAGTGATTTTCCGATAACAGATGAATGGGTTCCTATGGTTAATACTCCAGATAAGATGGAGGTTATCTGTCATAATGATTTTGCTATATACAACATCATTTTTCATGACAAAAAGCCAGTTGGGATAATTGATTTTGATGTCGCTGCACCTGGTCCGAGACTTTGGGACATAGCGTATACTCTATACACATGCGTTCCTTTAAGTCGACTTAATCACAACGAAAATGGAGAGGAAATCTATTATAATTCTATAAAAGATGCCGAACGTATTAAAAATAGAGTGAACGTGTTTTTTGAAGCTTACGGGATCGAGGGGCTGAAAGAGAATTATTTAGAGATGGTTTTGCTAAGGTTGGCTGGGTTATGTAAATATATGATAAAAAAAGCAAATGAAGGTGATGTTGCTTTTCAAAATATGCTGAAACAAGGACATCTCGAACATTATCAAAAAGACATTATATTTATTCGTGAACATGGAAACGAGTGGAATTAGGAAGGTTATCGTAGCGTCAGTTTTTGACGCTATTTTTTTAGATAATCTGAATATTATTAAAAGAGACAGACAGGGGGAATTCAAGTGACATTGCAAATTACGAGAGAGGTAAATAAAAAAGATAAACAATACATTGAAGAAGCACTGTACAAGTATAACCTAAGTCATTTTCCTAAAGATTTAGGAGGCAGATTCGAAGAAATATGTCTGTTTCTGAAGGACGATAAAGGAACAGTCCGTGGCGGAATCCTGAGTGAAGTATGCTGGAATTGGTTAGAAATCCATACATTTATGATAGATGAAGACATGAGAAAATCTGGTTATGGTACGAAATTATTAGCAGAGGTTGAGAAAATAGCAGTGGAAAAAGATTGTGATTTCATAAAGGTAGATACTTTAAGCTTTCAAGCATTAGGCTTCTATGAAAAGAATGGTTACCAAGTATACGGTACTTTAGATAATGTGGGGAGAGAACATAAGCATTACTATTTGAAAAAGGAATTAAAGGAAGGGAAACAATGAGTCAATCAGTGAATGTTAAGATGTGGACTGTTTGCATGATTCGGAAAGAAGAAGGTTTAGAGGTTTAGGGTATGGAATTAATTTCTTTATTTGTTACACTCTGCAAGTAACTTATGGGTGATTATATCAATGGTGTAAATTATATTCCATAACTTAAGGGGGCTATCAAAATGAATACTAATTTTGGTAAATACGAAGTACCAGCCACGCTTCAAAGATTAGTTGAATTAGAGAAATTACTTAGTGATCCTGAACAATTTTATCTTGGTCTTCATTTTTACCTTTCTCTAGAAAACGATATTAGATATTTCAATACCCCAAGTGATGTAGTTGTTTTTGGAAATATTGGTGTAGATGGTGTTCATTATGGATTCCTTACTGATTATGGTCTTGTTATGAATCTTGAGAAGGCACCTATAGTTTGTGTCTGTCCCGTTGACTTTGACAGGCCAGTCCGTATTATTGCCCAAAGCCTCAGTGAATTTTTAAGATTAAATGTTTCGAATAGTGAACTGTTTTATAATGAATTTAATAGTGAAGGTGCTTATTTAGCAGCTAGAGAACAATGGGAAGAAGAGGAAGCTCACTCATTTTACCACCAAACAAAAAATGAGAAGTTAACTCAGGAAAGGGTCGAAAATTATATAATGAATAATTTTCAAATACCTTTTATTGAGAATCCGTTTCGATATATTCAAGAGGTTGAATTGGAGCGAAAAAGAAATGTAAGTATTGCTACACAGGATGGATTAGGCATTATTACTCCACTACTTCCATGTGAAAATCATAAACCATTTGAGATTAATAAGGAAAAAGATTTGGATTTGAACTTGTTGCGGGAATATCTTAATTCTGCACCAGTTGCCTCACGACTTGCAGTGTTTAGGGACATACAGTTTAATTATGTTTTGCAAGATTACCCAGAACTAGCTCAAATAGTAATAGAGACAATGGTCAATTTAGGTCTTATTGATGAAGTCAATCGATTATCCGAAAGTATCTAATTGAAGCCGTCTAAAAAGAACCGTTTTTTTATTTATGAGCAAGTCTTCTATTTTTAATAGGAATGTCAGAAATCAAAAACTACAACGAACGGAACAGCGAAAAAGGATACTAAAAAGAAAATTTTTTATTGAAGGATACTAAAGCAGAGTGCTATTTACAATTATTATATTTATCTAGAAATTCTTCGTACATTTATGCTGAAATATACCATTTATAAATGGGGAGTTCTGATGCCTGCAAACAACCTTTCATTTTCTTGTATAGCTTTCAATATAGCCTTACTTATACTTGCCTTTACACCTGTCACATATATAAATGTTTTGTTTCTTTTAAGTCCGATGTTTGCTTTTTGTGGAGTCTTACTTGGAATAGGAGCGATCGTATTAAAAGAATCCTTTCTCAAATCAGTTCTTGCTATTGTATTAAACATGGCTTATGTGCCGTTTTTCTTCGAACTTTTTAAATGGTGAAACTTCTTGCGACTGTATCTGTCAGCAATGAAGAATGACTAAAGTACAGTGGGAAAACACATGAATGGATTGCTTATTATATTTCTTCATACGAATCAACAAAGGAAAGATGTTATGAGCTGATAAATGAATATATGACAGATTAAAAAAGGGCTAGAGAAAAGGGGATGTCCTTTTCTCTAGCGTTGTTTATTGTGAATTTATTCCTTTTGTAATTGCTGTTAATTTCGTATTAATGGAGAAAATTTTAGTGTTAATATTAGTAATACCAAAGCTATCTAACCTTTTAGAATGCATCTCTAAGTAACTTTGAGCTGTTTCTTTTGTTTGAAAGCAATAGATACCACCAGCTTCACGAGATTCCTCGTTCTCTGTCCAAATCTTCCACAGGAAACCTTCTTCTTTATTAATGCTTTCTGCCAGTTCTGAAAAAGCTTCCGCCATTTCATCACCAAAGGGACCATTCATGTTAAAATCTATTTGTAAAATATATGCCATTTTATTCTCCTTAAGTTAATATGCTGATAGATAATAAGCTTCGCCTAGTATTTCCTTTTCTTCGTAACTATCTGAGGAAAGTTCTTTTTTTATAAAAGAGTGGATGTCTGTTTGTTTAATGCTATACATGATTTCCAGTTCTTTTGAGAATAACAGCTGTTCCTTCTTTAGTAGTTCTGAAAGAGAAGGCAGAGTCTTTGGTTGGAGTTTATCCTGATTGAGCACTTGCTTTAGTCCGTTTATATAATATTCTAATGGACGCGCACCAACAACTTTTACACCTTTATTATCTTTATTAACAATGATAATAGATGGAAATCCTCTCACTCCTAAACTAGCCGCTAAATGAATATCTTCGTTGAGAAGATTTTTTCCAATCTCCTGTTGAGCGTCTTTCAATATAGATTTTCCATCAAGATTTAATTTATTTACTATATCTAGGAGCACAACAGGATCTCCAATATTTTGATTAAAAGCAAAAACTGCTTCTCTCGCACGGCGCAAAAACTCGGTTGCTAAAGAATCATCTCTTTGCTGAATAACTTTAAACACTATCGATGGAGGGAAAGAAGACTGTATCGGGTTATTTAGCCAAAGTGAGCCATCTATTGGCATGCGGCTATGTTCACCAACTTCGCGCCAATGATCTGCAACGTCAGCTGGTTTAGAAATACCATTTGCACTGTCACTAAAATCTTCCCATTTTTCTAACAAGCCGCCCATTATCGTATGGAAATTAAAGTAGTGACCATATTGAGAGACAAAACGGCGAAGTACTGGTTCCAGTGCCCAGCAATGAGAACAAATTGGATCTGTTACATAGTATAAATTAAGGGATATATCAGACTTGTTAAAATCGATTACTTCCATTGCTTCCTCTTCAGCTGCCCCACAAATTCCTATTTCCAAATCACAAGCCATTGGGTTTTTACTCATATTTACATTTCACTCCTATCATTCTAACCAAGAAGCTGGCTTAAAGTTGATTTACGATATTATGTTAGTACATAATGAAAAACAACAATACCAATAAAAATGAATTATTATCGTATATACGACATATTCAGCTATTTGTCTAAAAAGGAGAAACAATGATGAAAGAAACAAAAAAGGATTTACGGTATGTTCGTACCCGTAAATCAATTATGGATGCGTTTATCGAAATCTCGGGGAAGAAGGATTTTAAGGATATTACCATAAAGGATATTACGACAGAGGCTATGATAAACAGAGCAACATTTTATTATCATTTTGTTGATAAATATGAATTGCTGGAAAAGGTACTGTCCGAGGTGTTCTTAATAAATTTAAATGATGAATTAATAAAAAGATATATACTGAATGAAGAAGTTATTATAAATATATTTACAGCAATAACTAATTTTCATAGTACTTTACATAATCGCTGTCATCGCGGCTATGAAGATACCATTGCACGGATTATTAAAGAACAGCTTGAAATTATCTTTTATAAAATGCTGCAAAAGCAAGGTCGAGCAGAAACTAGCACAAAAGTTTCCGCTGTTTTGTTAAGCTGGGGAATATATGGAGCTGCAATAGAGTGGAGCAAGAACAGGGAATTACAACCAGAAGAATATATTAAGTTTGCAATTCCTTATTTTGAGAATGGCTTTTATAGTAGTGATACCGATAAATAATAATTAAGATACATTCATTCCACATCCTGTAGAAAAGGTGATAACAGTGTTACTACAAGAGAAAATGAAAAATTTAAAGTTCTCTCCTAATGAAAGAATTGTTCTGGATTTTATTATAGACAAACAGGAACTTATAGAGGAATACTCTACAACAATGATTGCTGAAGAAACATACACTTCTCCTTCCATCTTAGTTAGAATATCAAAAAAATTAGGATTTAACGGTTGGAATGAATGGAAAAGGGCATTTCTTAAAGAGGTTGCATACTTAAAAACGAATTTTCAAGACATCGATGCAAATACCCCTTTTACCCATCGTGATCCTATGATGAATATCGCCAGTAAAATTACTCAGCTTCATATTGAAAGTGCAAAAGATACATTAGCTCTCATTCGCCATGACTCTTTGCAAAAAGCAGTTCAAATATTGAGTAACTGCCGTGAAGTTAAAGTATTTACCATTTCTAATTTAACTTTTTTAGGACAAGAATTTGTATATAAATTAAGACATATTGGTAAAAAGGCTGATACAAATCCTACTGAAAGTATGATGTATCAAGAGGCTGTGATGACATCTTCTGATGACTGTGCTATCTGTATTTCTTATTCTGGTGAAACATCTTCATTATTAGAAACAGCTCAATATTTAAAAATGAACAAAGTTCCGCTTATTGCCATTACAAGTATGGGGGAAAATAGTTTATCAAGAATTGCTGATGTAACATTACATATAACAACAAGAGAAAAATCGTATTCTAAAATAGCAGGCTTCGCTTCACTTGAATCGATTTCTCTTATTTTAGATATCCTATATTCTAGTTTGTTTTCTGTTAAATATCATAGTAACTATGATTTTAAAGTAAAGTTAGCTCAAAAAACGGAAACACGTCAAATAAATAATCAGATTATACAAGAAGACGAAGAATGATACAAACATAAGATATTATTGATAAAAAAGCTTAATTTAATACTAATTGAAGATAAGGAAGATGAAAAATAAAAACGTTCTTTAAAAAAATACAAGCGTAAGCTGTCTTTTTTATTATCTTCATAGAATTTGTCTGTCCACCAACTAGAACTAGCTATAATCCCTTTTCTAAGCACTTCATTTCTTGCCGTTATTTAAAATATCAGCTGGATTTGTTACTGCAGTAACAACAGTAATTTTTTTTAAAATATCACAATTATAAATAAAAAATATCATGAGATAAAATGTATTTTTTTTGTATACATTTTCATAATTTAGTAGTTTTTAAATATGTTGTTGTTATATCATATTATAAGTTAGATAAATATACTTATGAGGAGGATAAACAAATAAAAGCTCATTTAAGTACAAATATTAAACATGGTAAAGTTTTTAGATTTGGGGAAAATATTTTTCTTAAAAAGGTGGGTCACAGTGATGAGTAGCACAGTCACTATTATAGTTACAGTCGCCTCAATTATTGTGGTGTCTAATTATGTAAAAAAGTTAAAATTCACTAAATATCAATCAAGTAGTGTTAAGCTATATCTTGCACGTGCTGGTGTAGGGATTATACCCGTTATTGTATTGTCAACCATGCTTTATTTTCTTTTGAATTTTATTTTAAGCGATTAAGTTTTTATTCGTTTTATACTGTTTAGGGATAATGCTGAGTGCTATGTTTATAAAAAAAAGTGACAGATAATGAGTGGAAACAATCTTAATTGGTTAAAATTCTAGCAGCAAGTTATACTCCATTGCTTCATGAATTAGCATCTCAATCGCAGCTATCCTTCTCCACCTAAAATGGGCAGGTTATTTTAACAAGATGTTCAGGAAGCGTTATTGCTTTGATTTAATATTCCTGCTATCCCTATTCATGAAATTCTTCTCCTTAATATCATGTAATATTCTTAAACTTATGTTCTGATTCAACGAAGAAAGAGGTTTTGTTCTTTACTAAAATAAAGAACAAAATCTCCTATATTTTATTTAACGATATTTTTAACATCTTTTCTTTTGTTGTTTTTCAAGATAAGAACATCAAGTTTCTCTCTAAGTTTAATAGGATCTGGATGCTTAAATCCTTTCTCTATTCCATTCCTATTTATTTCCGCCAGACATACTTATCCCTCCTACAATAATTTTTGAGTTTTTCTTAGGAGGTAATTTCAACATTTGGCTTATTCTGTATATATAAATTATTTTACATTACCCGTTGTTATGTAATGATATAGGAGTATTTATGACCCTTTTGAGAAATGAAGATATAGCTAAACCAACATACTGACGGAATTAGCCGAACGAGCTACTGATTGAAGGGCAATGAAAAATCTTTTACATATTATCGCTGAAAAATCATATAAAAATAGAAAAAGCTTCAAGGATTGATGGAAGCTATATTCTTTTTTAAGAGATTTTGTTAATCTCAGATTTAAGGGAGGAATGATGGATGAAGGTTGTTATTATAGGTGGATGTGGTCATATTGGCTCTTACTTAGTACCTAAGCTAGTTAAAGCTGGAAACGAAGTTATAAATATCAGCAGAGGAAAAAGCAAACCATATAAGGAAGATTATGCATGGAATGAAGTCAAAAATGTTGTTTTAGACAGAAAAAATGATGAGACATTTGCTCAGAAAATTGCAAGCATGGATGCAGATATAGTTATAGACTTAATTAACTTTACGTTAGAAGATACAAAGAATATGGTAGAAGCACTGCAAGCAACAAGATTAACTCATTATTTATTTTGTTCGTCCATATGGGCACATGGCAGGGCGCGAAGCTTACCTGTAACAGAGGACTGTGTTAAAGAGCCACTTGATGAGTATGGATTGGAAAAGCTTAAATGTGAACAATATTTACAAGAGCAATATCGTTTAAAGGGTTTCCCTGCAACTACTATTATGCCGGGGCAAATTTCAGGTCCAGGCTGGAATATTATAAGCCCATTAGGAAATGTAAATCCTGATACTTTCCAAAGAATTGCAAACGGCGAAGAGATATTCTTGCCTAACTTTGGAATGGAAACATTGCATCATGTGCATGCAGACGATGTTGCACAAGTATTTATGAATGCGATTACACACAGAAACCAAGCTATAGGCGAAAGCTTCCATGCAGTTGCTGATGAATCAATGACATTATTTGGTTTTGCGACAGCTATGTATCGTTTCTTTGGACAAGAGCCAAACATAAAATTTCTGCCGTGGGAAAAATGGTGTGAGCATGTTAAAAAGGAAGAAGACATCAGTTCATCCTATTACCATCTTGCACGCAGTGGTCACTTTAGTATGGAAAAGGCAAAAAGACTTATTGATTTTCGTCCCCGTCATACTACTTTAGAAACAGTTGAAGAAAGTGTGAAAAGCTACTTGGAGCGAAATATTATTAAAATAGACTAGAAAGCATCTGTTTCTAATGAATACCTCTAGACTATTAACTTCATATAACTTAAAAAGACTGCCTCTATAGTGAAGTGACCCCATAAAGTTAGACATGGTTATCTCGTTAGGCAGCTTCTGGGGCATGAGTTCGGTATTGAACCGGACTCATGCCTTTTAATTTTGCCTTAATTCGTATGTGATTATAGTAATAAATG
>NZ_JAMAUK010000034.1:0-44609 GCF_023714395.1 Niallia sp. MER 6
CGATAAAGAGTAAGATTAGCTCATTTGCTAAACTCTAGCTTTTTGTTACTTTGTTTTCATCTTTATAACGCAAGTTATAAAAACGATTATTGTTGACGTTTTGTTTGTTCAGTTTTCAAAGAGCAATTTTTCGTTGCTATCAGAAGCAACTTTTATATATTAACATATCATTCTATACAAGTCAACAGGAAATTTTAGAGGTTTTTCACAAAACTTTCTATCTGTCTTGCTGACTTGTATGATTATAGCAACTTATTTCAAAGAGTGCAATATCTTTTTATAAAATATAAATAGATTTTTTAATTTCAGCTATAATGCAGAATTTCATCAATATAAAGATGCCTGTTTTTTTCCAGATCGAGCATCATACCATCCTCTGCTATCTTTACAAGAGGTCTTGTGGCAGACTTACCTTCAATAAATAAAACCTCAGCTCTTTGCCCGTTAGAAAGCTTTACAGTACTTCCAATAGTATACTGAATAATACTGCTGCTCAAAGCCTGAAGTACGACGTGATCAAACTTTCCGAAATAATCCTGCTGCATCTTTTCTAGAACTTTAAAAGGCGATTGCTTGCTTCTATATAACCTTTGGGAGGTCATAGCATGAAAAGTATCAGAGACAGCTATAACTTTTGCATATGGATGAATTTTGTTATCTTCATTACCTAATGGATAACCGCTCCCATCAAGTCTTTCATGATGCTGAAGTATAGCAAGTCTTGTTTCTTTTTTTAAGAGAGCATGCTCTGGCAGCATTTGCAAACTATAGCTTGTATGTCTTTTCACTTCCTCAAATTCTTCTTCCGTCAAAGGTTCTTCCTTTGTAATTAAGTTAGATGGTATTTTTGACATCCCTGCATCACTTAAACAGCCGGCCATAGCGATTTGGACGATTTCCCCTTTACTGTAGTCCATTTTTTTTGCTATAAGAGCACTAATAACACCTACTGCAACAGAATGCTGATAGATATATTCTTTTTTATTAGATAAATGATATAAAGAAAATACTTCCTTGCTATACTGCTCTAAATCCTCCAATAGCGGCAGCATTATTGTGCGAACTGCAGGAATATTCAGCGGTACACCATACTGCCAAGAACGAAACTCCTTTTTGTACTGGTTAACAGCAAGAAGAAATTTATCAAAGAAACTCTCTTCTTTCTTTTTCAATCCTGCACTATCTTCCTCTTTAAGCACATCGAGAAAGTTTCCATCAATCTGAGTATTTTCAATCTCTATCTTCTCAATTTGAAATGCTTTAAGAAGATTTATATGCTCGTCTGTCAATACAGTTTTAGAAGTTATTATCGGTCTATTCGTCATGCTGAAAACATCTTCTGCTAAGATGCACCCGGCCATTAAACGATTAACACTTACATTCATGTATTACTCCACCCTCATAAGGACTTTTATACTATATTCTACTTTATTTTTTATTGAAATGATAACCTTATTTTTAAAAAAAATACTGGAAAATTCTTATTTTTAGGATTATAAGGGTCATATTACCTATACCATTTAAATGTCCAGAGCGAAAAAAAGAAGCTGCTTTTGGCAGCTTCTTACTCCTCTGTTTCAGCAGCATCAGATACTGTGCTATCTTCCGCTGTTTCTTCAGGCATTTCTGTTTCAGCTTCTTCTTCTTTTTCCACTTTAGCGACTGTTGCTACAAATTCGCTTTCACTTTCATTAAGCTTAATCAGCTTAACACCTTGAGTGCTTCTACCCATAGATGATATATCGCCGACAGCCATACGGATTAAGACACCGCCCGTAGTAATTAGCATCAGGTCTTCCTCACCATTTACTGCCTTCATGGAAACTAACGGTCCATTTTTGTCAGTAATATTGCAAGTCTTAATACCTTTACCGCCTCTTCCTTGGATTCTATATTCCTCTGCAGATGTTCTCTTTCCGTAACCATTTTTCGTCACGATAAGAATTTCTGAACCTTCCTCTAACACTTCCATACCAACAACTTCATCATTAGAGGATAGGGTAATCCCTTTAACACCAGTAGCTGTTCTACCCATAGAGCGAACATCTGTCTCTGGGAAACGGATTAGAAGCCCATTTTTAGTTCCAATGATAATTTCCTTGTTACCGTCAGTGAGACGTACAGAAATCAATTCATCTCCATCTCTTAGGTTAACGGCAATTAGCCCGTTATTCCTGATATTTGCAAATGATGATAGCGGAGAACGTTTTGATATTCCTTCCTTAGTCGTGAAGAATAGGAACCAATCATCGACAAATTCTGAGACTGGTATGATAGCATTCACCCATTCATCCTTCTCTACTCCAAGGAGGTTGATAATCGGAATCCCCTTGGCAGTGCGGCTGAATTCAGGGATTTCATAGCCTTTAAGGCGATATACCTTCCCTTTATTCGTAAAGAATAGAATCGTATCATGAGTGGAAGTTGTGCTAAGCTGTTCCACAAAGTCATCTTCATTTGTTCCCATACCTTGAATACCGCGGCCACCGCGTTTTTGAGCGCGATAAGTAGACGCAGGCAATCTCTTAATATAACCGTTATGAGTTAGTGTGATGATGATATTTTCTTCTGGAATTAAATCTTCATCCTCGATATTTTCAATTCCGCCCGCTACAATTTCTGTACGGCGTTTGTCATTGAAACGCTCTTTTACTTCAAGGAGCTCCTCACGGATAATATCAAGCAGCTTTTCTTCATCAGCTAAAATAGATTTTAACTCGGCAATCAATGCTACTAATTCCTTGTATTCTTCCTCTATCTTTTCTCTTTCAAGTCCAGTTAATCTTTGCAGACGCATGTCCAAGATTGCCTGAGCTTGCTTTTCTGACAGATTGAAATTGCTCATTAATCCTTCTCTAGCAATATCTGTTGTTCTAGAACCGCGAATTAAGGCAATTACTTCATCTAAATGATCAAGTGCAATGCGCAAGCCCTCTAATATATGAGCGCGCGCTTCTGCTTTTCTCAACTCAAATTCAGTACGGCGGCGAATGATAACCTTTTGATGATCCAAATAATAAACAAGGCATTGCTTTAAGTTAAGCACTTTAGGCTGTCCGTCCACTAGCGCAAGCAAGTTAATACCAAAGCTTGTCTGCATTGCTGTGTGCTTATATAAGTTGTTCAGCAGCACATTAGCATTTGCATCCTTGCGAACTTCAATAACAACCCTCATTCCATTACGGTCTGATTCATCTCTTAAGTCTGTAATACCATCAATCTTCTTATCCCTAACCAACTCAGCAATTCGCTCTACTAGACGAGCTTTATTAACCTGATAAGGGATTTCTTTGACGATTATTACTTCTTTACCATTCGGCTTTACTTCGATTTCCACTTTTGCTCTAACAATGATAGAGCCTCTGCCTGTCTCGTAAGCCTTTCTGATGCCAGATCTCCCGACAATCATTCCACTTGTAGGGAAGTCAGGTCCAGGTATTATTTCCATCAATTCGGGAATTGTAATATCAGAGTTTCTGCTGACAGCCAAAACACCGTCAATAACTTCTCCTAACTGATGCGGCGGTATGTTTGTAGCCATACCAACTGCAATCCCGCTTGTTCCGTTTACCAAAAGGTTTGGGAAACGGGATGGTAAAACAACAGGTTCCTTTTCTTCTCCATCGAAGTTTTCTGTGTAGTCGATAGTATCCTTGTTGATATCCCTTAACAGCTCCATCGCTATTTTGGACATTCTTGCTTCCGTATAACGCATCGCTGCAGCAGAATCGCCATCAACTGAACCGAAGTTACCGTGACCATCTACCAACATATAACGGTAGTTGAAATCCTGCGCCATACGAACCATTGTTTCATATACAGCACTATCACCGTGGGGATGGTACTTACCAATTACTTCCCCAACAATACGAGCAGATTTCTTAAACGGTTTGTCAGAATGCATTCCTAAATCGTGCATAGCATATAATATCCGGCGGTGAACAGGTTTAAGTCCATCTCGAACATCTGGAAGTGCACGGGAAACAATGACACTCATCGCATAATCCAAGAAGGATGTACGCATTTCCTTGCTTATATTTATTTCTTTAATTTGAGAATTCGGCATATCAGCCATATAGGAACCTCCTTAAGCAAAGCGCAAGGTGCTAAATCTCCTTTAGCACCATAGTCATTCTTTTGCATTTATCTTAAACATCCAGGTTTTTCACATATACTGCATTTTCTTCGATAAAGTTTCTGCGTGGTTCTACTTTATCACCCATTAGCATTTCAAATGTCTCATCCGCTTCGATTGCGTCATCTAGGCTTACCTGCAGCAACACTCTTGTGGAAGGATCCATTGTCGTATCCCACAGCTGTTCTGCATTCATTTCACCTAAACCTTTATAGCGTTGGATATTCGGTTTTGGTGATGCTGGCAATTTTTCAAGTACCTCAGCCAATTGGCGGTCATTATATGCATACTCAAGCTTTTTCCCTTGCTTGACACTGTAAAGCGGTGGTTGAGCAATATAAATATATCCAGCTTCTACAATTTTCCGCATATAGCGGTAGAAGAAAGTGAGCAGCAGTGTTCGAATATGTGCACCGTCAACGTCCGCATCTGTCATAATAACAACCTTATGATATCTAGCCTTTGAAATATCATAGTCGTCTCCAATTCCAGTACCAATAGCGGTAATCATAGAACGAACCTCATTATTGGATAAGATACGATCCAATCTAGCCTTTTCAACATTCAGGATTTTTCCTCTTAACGGCAGGATTGCCTGGAAATGCCGGTCTCTTCCTGATTTTGCTGAACCGCCTGCAGAATCACCCTCAACTATGAATAATTCGCTTATTGCAGGGTCTTTTGACGAGCAATCTGCTAATTTACCAGGTAAGCTGGAAACTTCAAGGGCGCTTTTTCTACGCGTTAACTCCCTTGCTTTTTTAGCAGCAATTCTAGCTCTCAATGCCATTTGACCTTTATCAACAATTTTCCTAGCTACTGAAGGATTTTCAAGCAAGAATTTCTCAAAATGATCAGCAAAGATTGTGTCAGTGATTGCCCGAACTTCTGAGTTGCCTAGTTTTGTCTTTGTTTGTCCTTCGAATTGCGGGTCAGGGTGCTTAATTGAAACGATAGCCACAATCCCTTCCCTGACATCTTCTCCTGAAAGGTTTGCTTCTGAATCCTTAAGCACTCCGTTTTTCCTTGCATAGTCATTAATTGCTCGAGTCAATGCAGTTTTAAAACCGGATTCATGTGTTCCGCCTTCGTGTGTATTGATATTATTAGCAAACGAGAAAATGTTGCCTGTGTAGCCATCGTTATATTGGAGTGAAACCTCGACAGTAATGCCGTCTTTTTCTCCTTCAATATAGATAGGCTCTTCAAACAGCACCTCTTTATTGCGGTTTAAATGCTCAACGTAGGACTTTATTCCACCTTCATAGTGATATTCCTTACGCTTCTCCATACCTTCTCTTGTATCTTCAATGGTAATTTTAATATTGCGATTCAAGAAGGCTAACTCTCTAATTCTGTTTGCCAATGTTTCATAATCATAGACGAGAGTTTCTTTGAAAATCTCACTATCCGGTTGGAATCTTGTTGTTGTACCTGTTACATCTGATTCACCGATAATCTTAAGATCTTCCTGAGGAACACCTTTTTTATATTGTTGGTAGTATATGTTCCCATCCCGGTGAACAAAAACTTCCAACTCGGATGAAAGGGCGTTAACAACAGATGCACCTACACCATGAAGACCTCCGGATACTTTGTATCCTCCGCCACCAAATTTACCACCGGCGTGAAGTACTGTCATGATTACTTCAACTGCAGGTCTTCCCATCTTTTCATGAATCCCGACAGGAATACCACGTCCATTATCCTTAACTGTAATGCTGTTATCTTTTTCAATAATGACGTTGATTTCATCGCAGTAACCTGCCAGTGCTTCATCAATACTATTATCTACAATTTCCCATACAAGATGGTGCAAGCCTTTACCGCTTGTTGAACCAATATACATCCCTGGTCTTTTGCGGACCGCTTCTAACCCTTCAAGTACCTGTATCTGACTTTCATCATATGATTGTTGTTCCATTGGATCATGTTCCATTGACAAATTGATCACCTTACTTTCTATTGACATCCAAAAATTTACTCTTTGCTTATCCTATTAGACCTTAAAATTGCTAATACTCCTGAGCTGTCAGTCTATATGATCGCCTTTTTAGTGTATTGGAAGCAATTGGAGAATAATAAATGGCATCTTTTGTTATAACAATAGATTTATAAGCTTTACTGTCGCCACTTATTGTTGTCTCTTTTTGCGTATTTAAAAATTCAGTTGTAATCTCAGAGGAACCAATTGTTTGTTTGTCTAAAATTGTAATGATATCTACAGTTCTTATAAGTACATTTTCACCAATATGAACGTACACTTTTTCACCTCAAAGCTATTGAATCTTTTTCATCGTTCCTGCTTCCACCTGGAATGTAGATGCTTCTTTTAATGTTTGATGATCAATTCCATCCACATTCGTAGTCGTCACGAATGTTTGTACCTTTCCTTGGATGGTATTCAAAAGATGAGATTGTCGATAATCATCTAATTCAGAGAGCACATCATCTAATAAAAGGATAGGATACTCACGGATCTCCGCATGTATGAGTTCGATTTCTGCCATTTTAATCGAAAGTGCTGTAGTTCTTTGCTGACCTTGTGAACCAAAAGTTTGAACATCTCTTCCATTTACGAAAAACAATAAATCATCTCGATGGGGACCGAACAAGGTCATACCTCGGTCAATCTCTCTTTTTTTCACACTGGCAAACTTTTCTTCGTATACTCTTCTCATTTTCGACAAATCTAGATCTTCTGATACATCTGCCGAGGGTTTATACTGAATTTGTAATGTCTCCAGTCCTCTTGAAATTCCTTTATGAATTGGGATTGCCCAATTTTCCAGAAGTTCCAGGAATTCAAAACGCTTTGATACTATCTTCACTGCCATATCAATAAACTGCTCTGTCAGTATTTCAAGCATTGTATGATCTGACTGTTTATTCATCTGCAGTTGTTTTAAGTAAGTGTTTCGCTGCTGCATAATCTTTTGGTACTGGCTCATATCGTGCAAATAAACAGGGGAAATCTGCCCGATTTCCATGTCAATAAATCTTCTTCTAATTTGAGGACTACCCTTAACAAGATTTAGGTCTTCCGGAGCAAACATCACAACATTCATATTGCCGATGTATTGGCTTAGCTTCCGTTGCTCAATATGATTGTACTTAGCTTTTTTTCCTTTTTTAGACACAACTAACTGCATGGGTAGCGGCCCATGTGCTTTTTTTAATCTACCTTCTATTTTAGCATAATCTGAGTCCCAGCGAATAAGATCTTTATCATTTGAAGTTCTGTGGGATTTTGCCATTGCTAAAACATAGATGGATTCCATGACATTTGTTTTGCCTTGCGCGTTTTCTCCCAGAATGACATTTACCTTATTCTCAAATTCCACTTCCAGGTGCTCGTAATTACGGTAATTCCTCAATTGCAGCTGCTCAATAAACATAAGGGATCATCCTTTTTTTACAGAACTGTAAATGTACCAATAGAGGGAATTTCAATCTTATCGCCCGACCTTAATTTTCTGCCTCTGCGCTGATCTTGTTCTCCATTGACAAATACTTCATGTTCACTTAAAAACCATTTTGCCATTCCTCCAGATTGGATAATATCTGCAACCTTCAAGAATTGGCCTAATGTTATATATTCCGTCTCAATTTTAATTTGATTGTTCATGTTTTCACTCTTTCAAGTTTAATCGTATCTCTTTATTTTACTAAATTATTTAACGATACACAAAGAAAACTGAAATATTTCTATAAATTAGTAGTATTCAGCACATTTTCAAGAGATTTTGACGAACATTTAGGCATTAAATTCGTCTATAAAAAACATTCATAATTCCTGCTTTGCCTAAATATATTATTCATGAAGGAAAATAGGATGCCCCTATGGGACACCCTATAAGCTTTAGGCAGCTGTTAATATGTTCGCACTGGAAGAATTAGCTGAAGGATAGAATCATCATTTAACGGATTGATTACAAACGGTCGCATAGCACCAGTGAAGTTAATTTTCACTTCCGTTCCTTCTAAAGCCTTTAAAGCATCCATCATATATTTGGCACTAAAAGATATTTTCAGTTCTTCACCTTGAATAGACTCGCTGATTAGCTCCTCTACAACTTTACCAATTTCAGGCGTAAAAGATGAAATTTCAATTACATCCTCTCCAATGGTGGAGAATTTAACGACATTATTCCGTCCTTCTCTTGCAAGCAAGGATGCACGATCAATAGATTGCAGGAATTCTTTTGCATTCACAACTATTTCCGTTTTGCTTTCTGTCGGAATTAGACGATTTGTGTCAGGATAATTCCCTTCAAGCAGGCGAGAGAAGAATAAGATATGCTTCGCCTTAAATAGAATTTGGTTTTCTGTCACAACAATCTCAACCGGTTCGTTATGGTCATCTAAAATACGGTTTAACTCATTTAAGCTTTTCCCAGGAATCACAATATTAAATGACTGTTCCGTATTTGAATCAATTTTTGCTTTTCTTAATGCAAGCCGATGGCTATCTGTTGCAATACAGATTAAGTCATCATTTTCAATCTTCCAGTTTACACCTGTCAACACCGGGCGTGTTTCTGAGGTGGACACTGCAAACACTGTTTGTTTGATAATGTTTTTCAGCAGGTCAGTTGGAATTTTAAAGATATTTTCTTCTGATATTTGAGGCAAATGTGGATATTCCTCAGAATCAAGACCGTTTAAGTTAAATTCCGATTTCCCTGAACGAATTACCGTTTGTAAGTTATCTACTTCAAGTTCTACTTGGCTAGTAGGAAGCTTTTTAACGATTTCACTAAAAAATTTAGCTTGCAGCACGATTGATCCAGGACGTTGAATTTCCACAATGACAGAATCATTTTCTTCTTTAGGAATAAAGGATTCAATAGAGATATCTGAATCACTTCCTGTTAATGTAACACCTTCTTCTGTTGCTACGATTTTTATCCCTGTCAGAATTGGAATTGTTGTTCTGCTAGTTATGGCTTTCATTACATCTTGTACCCCTTGGACAAGATTATCTTTTTGAATGATAAATTTCATTAATTGATCCTCCGTTATCATTAGTTTTTTTATTGCGTATTTATAATAATATTTCTTTTAAAGATCGTAGTAATAGTAGTAGGCCCTGTTAATTTGTGAATAACTCGCTTTTTCAAAGGAAACACAGTCTATCCACATGTGGATAGACTGTGTCTAAGTTGGTTAAAGTTATGCACAGTATTCAGCTTTATACTTTTAAGAGCTCGTTGATTTCTTTTAGCTGTTTTTGCAAAAGCGAATCAGATACAAGGAGCTTTGAGATTTTTTCATGTGCATGGATAACTGTAGTATGATCTCTTCCGCCGAATTCTTCGCCGATCTTCGGAAGGGAAAAGTCTGTAAGTTCACGTGACAAGTACATGGCAATCTGTCTAGGAAAAGCGATGGATTTCGTTCTTTTTTTAGCCTTAAAATCCTCTAATTTCACACTGAAATGTTCCCCGACTACTTTTTGAATATCATGTATTGTTATGACGCGCGGCTTAGAGCTAGGGACAATATCTTTTAATGCTTCTGCCGCAAGATCTGCATTAATGTCTTTGTTGATTAAGGAGGAATATGCAACAACTCTTATAAGTGCACCTTCTAGTTCACGGATGTTGGAATCAATTTGATTCGCGATATAAAGCATGACTTCATTTGGAATGTCCAACCCATCAGCTTTTGCTTTCTTTCTAAGAATGGCAATCCTTGTTTCTAAGTCAGGCGGAGTTATATCCGTTATTAGTCCCCATTCAAACCGTGAACGAAGCCTGTCTTCCAAAGTTGGAATCTCCTTTGGCGGCCTGTCACTGGAGATAATGATTTGTTTGCTTTCCTCATGCAAAGTATTAAATGTATGGAAAAATTCTTCCTGTGTTGATTCTTTTCCAGCAAGAAACTGAATATCATCTATGAGAAGTACATCAACATTCCGGTATTTATCACGGAATTCTGCACCTTTATTGTCTCGAATACTATTAATGAACTCATTTGTAAACTTTTCCGAAGATAAATAAACAACCTTTGCTGAAGGATTATGATCTAAAACATAATGCCCGATTGCATGCATTAAGTGAGTTTTTCCAAGACCTACACCCCCGTAAATAAAAAGCGGGTTATAAGCTTTAGCCGGTGCTTCAGCTACTGCTAAAGAAGCAGCATGTGCAAAGCGGTTCCCAGAACCAATTACAAACGTATCAAAAGTATATTTAGAATTCAGTATTGTTTGTTCGGTTGTTTCTTCTTCTTTTTTCTTTTGTTTAGAGGAGATTTGAAGATCAAATTCTTCCTCCTTTTGGTTTTGAGGAATAATAAATTTTACACCAAGCTCTTCACCAGTTATTTCTTCAAGAATGTCCGAAATAAGCTGGGAATATCGTTCTTCCAACCAGTCTCGAGCAAATTCATTAGGAGCTGTTATGATTAGGCTGTCACCTTGAAGGGCATGTGCCTTCGTTGCTTTAAGCCATGTATCAAAGCTAGGTTTGCTGATTTTTTTTTCAATATTGCTTAACGCTTTATTCCATAGATCCGCAATATTTTCCAACCAATTTCCCTCCTTTTCCTTTTTATTTGCGTGCCGAAAAGAACAGATTCCTAAAAAAAGAGCTAATCTGCCAATACATTAATAATGATCTGTGGAAAAAATATATAATAAGGAAGTTAAATAGCATTTCGACAGTATCCACTATTTGTGGACAACTCTTTTAAGAGGTGTCTAATAAGCTGTCCACATTTTATCCACATTCTGTGGATAAAAGAGTTATACACAGAAATTATTCAAATGTGAAAACAAAACTATAATATCAAAAAATCATAATAACTGCAATGGTTTTTCATATCTTATCCACAAGTGAAACAATATGTTGATAATAAATGTCCACAGGTTATTAGTTTGTTAAAAACCTGTAAATAAGTATTGTGGACAGTGAAAAAAATGTCGAAATTTTATCCACAGGCTCGAAATATGCAATTTAAGTGCTTATTTAAGCAATGTAAAAAAATTAAATATCCATTTGGGGAGAAGCAAAAAATGACAGCGTATTGACAAGTGGCCTTCTATTCCTTATTATTACTATTCAGAAAGAAATATAGTACGTAGCATATGTTTTACAGGATATTTCCGATGTTATAGAACATAAAGCAAAAACTTGTTAGAGCGATCAACAAGGATAAATAGACTAGAAAATAAATGAATGGTTGACAATCAATCAGCTATGTTTATATAATTGTAAGGACTGTCTGTAACAGCTATTCCTCAGGGAGGTGTCATATACAATGAAAAGAACTTTTCAACCAAATAAACGTAAAAGAAGTAAAGTTCACGGATTCCGCAGCCGCATGAGCAGTCCAAATGGACGTAATGTTTTAGCTCGCCGTCGACGCAAAGGAAGAAAAGTATTATCAGCTTAGGCCACTGAAACGTCAGTGGTCTTTTTTTCGATAAATGGACTGAAAAGTTATGGGCTCTTAGAATAAATCTTAAGAGCCCATACTATAATGGATATATAAGCTCCTGGTTTTGAAGCAAAGGATGTTTCTATGTTGGAAGGTACATAAATAATATAGATTCGGAAAGTATTGAATAAATAAGGAGTAAATGATTTGAAGAAAGAATATCGCGTAAAAAAAAGTAAAGAGTTTCAAGAAGTATTTAAAAAGGGACAATCATTCGGCAATAGGCAGTTTGTTGTATATAAGTATGAAAAAAGCGGACAAGCTCATTTTAGAATTGGGCTTTCTGTCAGCAAAAAGATTGGAAATGCCGTTATGAGAAATAAAATTAAACGGTATATAAGGCAGATATTTTTGGAAATCGGAGATTCTTTGGAAAATGAAGCGGATTATGTCATTATTGCTAGAAAGCCTCTAGCTGAAATGGAATATGAGGAAACAAAAAAGAGCCTTCTCCATGTTCTGAAAATTGCAAAGGTCTTAAAAAGAAAGATTCAGTGAAATTTCAAGTTAAGCGTTTCCTATATCATCTAAATTAGGATACAATGAAGCCAGAAGCTAATTTTGGCTCTATTATTTATTAACAGGAGGATTTTACGGTTGAAGAAAAAATTAGTGTTGCTATTTGGTCTATTATTTTTAGTGACTATCTTGGCTGGATGTACAGAATTCAATCAGCCGATCACTTCAGAAAGTGATGGCTTCTGGAATGAATATATTGTTTATCCATTATCACAGCTCATCATTAAAACAGCAGAACTTGCCGGCGGAAGCTTTGGCGTATCTATCATTATTGTAACAATACTAGTTCGTCTTGTTATTTTGCCGTTAATGATTAAGCAAACTAAAAACAGTAAAGCCATGCAGGCAGTGCAGCCTGAAATGGAAGCATTAAGAAAAAAATACAGCTCTAAAGATCAAAAAACACAACAAAAGCTGCAAGAAGAAACAATGAAGCTTTTCCAAGAAAATAAAGTAAATCCATTGGCAGGATGTTTTCCATTAATCGTTCAGATGCCAATATTGATTGGTTTCTACCACGCTATTTCACGTACAAGAGAAATTGCTCAGCATGAATTTTTATGGTTTAACTTAGGACAGCCAGATCCATTCTATCTGCTTCCTATCATTGCAGGGATTACGACATTCATCCAAACAAAAATGACAATGGCAGGAACAGCTAACCAAAACCCGCAAATGGTTATGATGCTTTGGATTATGCCAATCATGATCTTAGTATTTGCTATTAACTTCCCAGCTGCATTATCACTATACTGGGTTGTAGGTAATATCTTTACCATTATCCAAACGTACTTCATCAAAGGTCCGGAGTTGAAGAAGTCCGGTCAGACAGGAAAATTGGAGGGAGCCAAAAAGTGAGAGAGGTAACTGCTACAGGACATTCAGTCGAAGCAGCAGTGGAATCAGCTTTAGCTCAGCTTAAGACAACAAAGAACCAAGCCGAAATCATTGTTGTTGATAAAGGAAAAAAAGGTTTTTTAGGAATTGGGGCCCGCTCGGCTACTGTAACTGTAAGGAAGCTTGAGACGCCTCTAGAATCTGCAGAGCGATTTTTGCAGGATATTTGCACCCAAATGGGAGTTAACGCATCTATTTCGGCAAAAAAGTCGGGCAGGAATATCTTTTTTGAATTAAAAGGAGACAAGATCGCCCTTTTAATTGGAAAAAGGGGACAAACGCTCAACTCACTTCAGTATTTAACGCAATTGGTCATTAATAAGAATTCCGATGAATACTTAAGGGTCACGCTAGACGCTGAAGGCTACCGGGAAAGAAGAAAGCAATCCCTTATACAGCTTGCAGAAAGAACGGCCCATAAAGCCCTAAAGATTGGCAAAGAAATTTCGTTAGAGCCAATGCCGTCAAATGAAAGAAAAATCATTCATAATGCATTAACAGGCATTAAAGGTATAAGCACCTGTTCATCAGGTGAAGATGCTTTCAGGCATATTATCATTTCTCCAGAAAAAAAGCCTGTTCAAAAAGCATAAAATAAGAAAAAAAGACAATCTCAAAATTTTTGAGATTGTCTTTTTTTGTTCCTTCTTACATTAACATTCTGCAAAATTCCCTTCAAAAGTTAACCAGTATTCATCTTTACAGAGCATATTCGGCAAAATAGCCATAAAATCTGTGAATTATTTGTCTGAACAGCGCTATTTTTGGTGCGTTTTATTGTTATTCACATGTGGATAAGATAAAATGGTAATAATAAAGAATAGTAATGTGGATAAGTGTGCGGATTTTTTTCTTTTTTAAAAGTTGTGGATATGATAATCTAATCTATTGTAACAATTAAATGAGTTGTTGATAAGTTTACATCAGTTTCTATATATAGATTTTTAATGATTTGAGGTGACAGCATGGAATTTGATACTATAGCTGCAATCTCCACACCAATGGGAGAGGGAGCGATTGCGATTGTAAGATTGAGTGGGCCAGACTCATTTGCGATTGCAGATAAGGTATTTAAAAGTATAGGAAATAAAAAGATAAAAGAGGTAGCAAGTCATACTATTCATTATGGGCATATCATTGACCCGGCTACGGATGAAACAATTGAGGAAGTAATGATTTCTGTAATGAAGGGACCAAAAACATTCACTAAAGAGGATGTTATTGAAATTAACTGTCATGGCGGAATGGCTTCTGTAAATCGTTTGCTTCAGTTGCTTGTAACGAACGGTGCAAGACTTGCTGAACCAGGTGAATTTACGAAAAGAGCATTTCTAAATGGAAGAATCGATTTGTCCCAAGCAGAAGCAGTCATGGATTTGATCAGAGCGAAAACGGACAAAGCAATGAATGTAGCCCTTGGACAAATGGAAGGAAGACTTTCAAAGCTGATTAGAACCTTGAGACAAGAAATATTAGAGACACTCGCGCAAGTTGAGGTTAATATAGATTATCCTGAATATGATGATGTGGAAGAAATGACTCATCAGCTTATGCTCGATAAATCTCGGTTTGTACAGGCGGAGATAAAGAAGCTGCTTCAGACTTCTCAGCAAGGCAAAATATTAAGAGAAGGACTTTCAACGGTTATTGTAGGACGGCCTAATGTAGGAAAATCCTCATTGTTGAACAGCTTGGTCCAAGATAATAAGGCAATCGTAACAGATATTCCTGGTACGACAAGAGATGTTATTGAGGAATATGTTAATGTGCGCGGTGTACCTCTTCGTCTGCTAGATACGGCAGGTATCCGTGAAACAGAGGACATTGTTGAAAGAATTGGTGTTGAAAAGTCCAGAAAGGTTTTAAAGGAAGCAGACTTAATCCTGCTTGTTCTCAATTATGCAGATGCTTTGACAGAAGAGGATGTCAATCTGTTCAAAGCGGTTGAGGGAATGGATTATATAGTGATTGTAAATAAGACAGACCTGCCGCAAAAAATTGATATGGAGCGTATAAAGGAATTGTCAGCTAATCAAAAAATGGTTACTACTTCACTGTTGCAGGATAAGGGCATCAACCAGCTAGAAGAGGCAATTTCCAGCCTGTTTTTTGAAGGTGCAATTGAAGCAAGTGATATGACATATGTGTCCAATACAAGACATATCTCCCTTCTGAACCAAGCGCTTCAATCTATTAATGAAGCCATTTCAGGAGTGGAAATGGGAACCCCAATTGATATTGTCCAAATAGATTTAACAAGAACTTGGGAACTGCTTGGTGAAATCATCGGCGATAGTGTACACGAAAGCCTGATTGATCAGCTGTTCTCCCAATTTTGCTTAGGTAAATAAAAGAAAAAGTTGCAGTTAGGAGGCACCATGATGCAGTACGAAGCAGGAAATTATGATGTCATTGTGATTGGGGCAGGACATGCTGGGTGTGAAGCAGGTCTTGCAGCCGCAAGATTGGGCGCCAATACATTGATGTTGACTATAAATTTAGATATGGTAGCTTTTATGCCGTGTAACCCATCTGTTGGGGGGCCGGCTAAAGGAATTGTCGTTAGAGAAATTGACGCACTTGGCGGAGAAATGGGTAAAAACATCGATAAAACCTATATCCAAATGAGAATGTTGAATACAGGAAAAGGGCCTGCAGTCAGAGCTCTTCGTGCACAGGCAGACAAATATATGTATCAGCACGAAATGAAAAAAACACTGGAAAATCAGCCAAACTTAACATTGATCCAAGGTATGGTTGAACAGTTGATTGTAGAAGACAATACAGTAAAAGGTGTTATCACAAAAACAGGTGCTACTTATACTGCTAAAACGGTTGTAGTAACTACGGGAACTTATCTACGCGGAGAAATTATCCTTGGTGAGCTGAAATATTCAAGTGGTCCAAATAACCAGCAGCCATCGATTCGTCTATCTGAACATCTGCAGGAATTAGGATTTGATCTTGTTCGTTTTAAAACAGGAACACCGCCGAGAGTAAACAGTCATTCTATTGACTACAGCAAGACGGAAATCCAACCAGGTGATGATGTTCCAAGAGCTTTTTCTTACGAGACAACAAAATATATTACAGAACAGCTGCCATGCTGGCTGACATATACAAATGAAAAAACGCATCAAATTATTGATGACAACTTGCATCGATCCCCAATGTATTCTGGGATGATCAAGGGAACAGGGCCGCGCTATTGCCCATCTATTGAAGATAAAGTCGTTCGCTTTAATGATAAGCCAAGACATCAAATTTTCCTTGAGCCGGAAGGTAAGAATACGCAGGAGGTTTATGTACAAGGCTTGTCAACAAGCTTGCCTGAGGATGTACAGCAAGAAATCCTTCGTACAATTCCTGGATTGGAAAATGTCCAAATGATGAGAGCAGGTTATGCCATTGAATATGATGCTATTGTACCTACTCAATTATGGCCAACATTAGAAACAAAGAAAATTAAGAATCTCTATACAGCAGGTCAAATTAACGGTACTTCAGGTTATGAAGAGGCTGCCGGCCAAGGTTTAATGGCAGGAATTAACGCAGGTTTGAATGCCACTGGTAAAGAACAGCTTATCTTAAGCCGCTCTGATGCCTATATTGGAGTATTGATTGATGATCTTGTTACGAAGGGCACAAATGAACCGTACCGCCTGCTAACTTCCAGAGCAGAATACCGCCTTCTGCTTCGCCATGATAATGCAGATTTGCGCTTAACTGACTATGGATATGAAATCGGCTTAATAGCGGAAGAAAGATATAATAAATTCACTGACAAAAAGCAACAGATCGAACAAGAAAAGAACCGCTTAAAAGAAATTATCCTTAAGCCAAATGAACAAGTTCAAGCTGTCATTAAAGAACAAGGCGGCAGTGAATTGAAAGACGGCATTAAGGCAGCGGATCTGCTGAGAAGACCAGAAATGAACTACAAGCATATACAACAATTAGCACCAAGTGAAGCTGGTTTATCTGACGAAGTAACAGAACAAGTAGAAATCCAGATAAAGTATGAAGGTTATATTGATAAATCATTGCAGCAAGTAGATCGTCTGAAGAAAATGGAAAACAAAAAAATTCCAGAGAACATCGATTATGATGCAATTTCCAGCCTTGCAACAGAAGCAAAGCAGAAGTTGAAAATGGTACGGCCATTATCTTTGGCACAGGCTTCTAGAATCTCTGGAGTAAATCCTGCAGATATATCCATACTATTAGTATATTTGGAGCAAGGTCGCATAGCGCGAGTGTAATAGAAAGTGATTGGCTTTTTGCCTGTATTACCATAGGCAAGAAGCCTCTCCTGTTGTAAAAAATATACATAATCAGGAATTGGATGGAAAGGGAGCAAGCATGAATACAGAACAATTTAGACAAATGCTCCGAGAGAAAGGTCTGGAGCTCTCTGATAGGCAGATGGAACAGTTTAAGATTTATTTTGAAACACTTGTTGAATGGAATGAAAAAATGAACCTGACTGCTATTACAGAACAATCTGAGGTTTATTTGAAACATTTTTATGATTCCATCACAGCAGGATTTTATTTAGAAAGCTTTAAGTCGCCTATTCATATTTGCGATGTTGGAGCAGGGGCGGGATTCCCGAGCATACCGCTGAAAATAGCTTTCCCGCAGCTGAAAATAACAATTGTTGACTCATTAAAAAAACGTATTCACTTTTTAGAGCATTTAGCAAAGGCTTTAGATTTAAAAGAAGTCCAGTTTATCCATGACAGAGCGGAAACATTCGGACAAAACAAAGAATATCGGGAAACTTTCGACATGGTAACAGCAAGAGCTGTAGCAAGGTTATCGGTTTTAAGTGAACTATGTATGCCATTGGTAAAGGTTGGAGGCGTATTTGTTGCTATGAAAGCGGCAAGTGCACAAGAGGAAATAGAAGCTGGCAAAAAAGCCATAGCTGTTCTAGGCGGGAAATTGGTCAATGCCCATTCATTTACTCTTCCAATTGAAGAAAGTGAGCGCAACATACTTGTTATCTCAAAAGAAAAACAAACGCCGAAAAAGTACCCTAGAAAACCAGGTACTCCAAACAAGGAACCGATTGAATGAATATATGCTATGTAAAATAGCATATATTCATCAAAGAAATAGCTTATCAACAGGCGATTATCTTATTTTTTGTACTATATCATTTTTTCTATCTACTATATAATATAACTATAAAAAGCACAGTAAATGAAAATTAAAGAAGTTTCTTATTATATTTATATATTGCAGTAAAAATGCTTGGATTTTTTTAAATAATAGGGAGTTTCGTAAAGGTGGTGCAGGTTTTGAAGCCTTCTTTCTCACGCTTTTTTGGCTTAGGCGAAAAAGGGAATAATACAGAAGAAGAAAGTCAATTCGAGACGGTAGACGCTAATGAGGAGCTTGAAAAAATGGTAAATAATGAAGAGATTAATAGATTGCCAATAAGCCAGATTGTTCCAAACCGTTTTCAACCAAGAACTGTATTTGATGATGAAAAAATAGAAGAATTATCAAGAACCATTCATACACATGGCATTATACAGCCAATTGTTGTACGGGAATATGATAGAGGTAAATATGAGATAATTGCAGGTGAAAGACGCTGGCGGGCAATGAAAAAGCTAGGGTGGGAAGAAGCTCCTGCTATCATTAAGAATATGAGCGATACAGAAACTGCTTCTGTAGCCTTGATAGAGAACCTTCAAAGGGAAGAACTGTCACCGATAGAAGAGGCTGTAGCCTACGGCAAATTACTCGAACTCCATAACCTGACACAAGAGGCACTTGCCCAGCGGTTAGGAAAAGGACAGTCAACGGTAGCTAACAAGCTGAGACTGTTAAAACTTCCTGAGGAAATACAGGAGGCACTTCTCAATAAGCAAATATCAGAGCGTCATGCCAGATCTCTGATTCCATTGAAAGAAACAGAAAAGCAACTTAAGCTCCTTCAAGAAATACTAGAGAAGAACTTAAATGTAAAACAGACAGAAGAGCGCGTCGCTAAAATGCTGGAACAGGCAGAACAAAAGCCTAAGCCAAAAAGAAAGGCTTTCAGCAAAGATATGCGTATTGCAGTCAATACAATTCGACAATCCCTTACAATGGTGTCTGACAGCGGTATTAATTTAAATGCTGAAGAAGAAGAGTTTGAGGATTTTTATCAATTCACCATAAAAATTCCAAAAAAGAAATAGCTATTATAAAATGAATAATCATTCACTGTGAGAACATTAGCCATTTTGGTTTCAATTTCTCACTTTTTTTCTGCAAAAAAATAAATGCTACTAAATTCTTAGAAAAAATGGGCTTTCAGTAGCATATATAGAAGTAAAAAATAGAGCAATGCCTCTATATATTATAAACTCTATTAAAAAATGACGATATTTAGAAGTTTTCATGATAAAATAATAGATGATTGTGCTACATTTGTTCCTTTTAGGAATAAAAACAGTCATAATCACGGGAAAACGGTGTATTTAACACCTGATTACCAATAAAATAACTTTTTCATGTCTGATTTAAATAAATAAAATAACATTTACAGCACCTTCTGCTGAATAATTGAAGGTAATTTATCGTAATAAAGGTAGGTGACATCATGGGGAGAGTAATTACGGTAGCTAATCAAAAAGGGGGAGTTGGAAAAACAACAACCTCGGTCAATCTTGGCTCTTGTTTAGCTTACATCGGAAAAAGAGTACTTTTAGTTGATACAGATCCACAGGGAAATGCCACAAGTGGCGTTGGTATTGAAAAGGCAGATGTAGATCATTGCATTTATGATGTGTTAGTAGATGACATTGAAGCAAGCCAAGTCATCAAAGCAACAAATGTAGAGAACCTTGATGTAATTCCAGCAACAATTCAATTAGCTGGGGCAGAAATAGAGCTTGTTTCCACAATCTCCAGGGAAGTCCGCTTAAAAAGAGCATTGGAAGAAGTTAAGGACAGATATGATTATATTTTGATCGATTGTCCGCCATCTTTAGGCTTATTAACAATAAATGCACTAACTGCATCTGATGCTGTCTTAATTCCAGTACAATGTGAATATTATGCACTTGAAGGATTGAGCCAGCTTCTGAATACAGTAAGATTGGTGCAAAAGCACTTAAATCATGAGCTTGCTATTGAAGGTGTCTTATTGACAATGCTTGATGCCCGTACGAATTTAGGGATACAAGTAATAGAAGAAGTAAAAAAATACTTCCAGGATAAAGTGTTTAAAACAATTATTCCACGTAATGTAAGACTAAGCGAAGCGCCAAGCCATGGGGAACCAATTATCATTTATGATCCAAAGTCCCGTGGAGCAGAAGTATATTTAGAGTTGGCAAAGGAAGTGGTTACGAGTGGCTAAGGGATTAGGGAAAGGTCTTGACGCTTTTTTTCCGAGCATGGAAGTAGAAAAAGAAGAAGTAATTAAGGAATTAAATATAAAAGAATTGCGACCAAACCCTTATCAGCCAAGAAAAGTTTTCGAGAAAGAGGCAATTGAGGAACTTAAAGCATCAATCTTGGAACATGGGATACTTCAGCCAATCATTGTACGTAAAAGTATTAAAGGGTTTGAAATTGTTGTTGGGGAACGGCGCTTTCGTGCGGCAAAAGAAGCTAATTTAGAAGTGGTTCCCGCAGTAATTCGAGAACTGTCTGAACAGCAAATGATGGAACTTGCTGTACTGGAAAACCTGCAGCGTGAAGATTTGTCTCCGATAGAAGAAGGACATGCCTATCAGCTGCTTATGAAAAAATTAAATTTCACACAGGAAGAGTTGGCTAAACGCCTTGGCAAAAGCCGACCTCATATTGCCAATCATGTCAGACTCCTATCACTTCCGCCGGCTATTCAAGAGATGATTACAGATGGAACCATTTCAATGGGACACGGAAGGGCATTATTAGGATTAAAAAATAAAGATAAGCTGCCACTGCTTGTTGAAAAGACAGTCAAGGATGGTTTGAACGTTAGACAGTTGGAGTATTTAATTCAACAAATGAACGAAGATGTTTCACGTGAAACACCGAAAGAAAAGAAAGAAACAAAGAATGTCTTTATAAAGGAACAAGAAACTTTCCTAAGAGAAAGATTCGGTACTACAGTGAATATCAAACAAACGAAAAACAAAGGTAAAATTGAGATTGAGTTCTTTTCTGAAGATGATTTAGATAGAATTTTACAGCTTCTCGATCGTAATGAGGATATTTAAAAAGAAGAAACCAAAATATGGTTTCTTCTTTTTGTTAAATGGGCCGTTCTTGAAGAGAGTATTCTTCCTGTCCTTCAGCATAGCGATAACGAAGACTGCTTTGATAAATACCTTTTGAAATCGTTTTAGCCATTTCAAGCACAAGACTGAGTCTTGTATTTTGTAGTACAAGAAACTCCATAAAGCCGCTTATGTTAACAATTCCAGTGATATGAATATTACCTACTGGCGGCAATTCCTTTTTAACTCCACTTCCAGGTTTGACGGGGCCAACCCCTAGATGTATGACACCAACACTTTTCATCCTGCCTAAACAAGCATCTATCCCAATGATAAAAGGATCTTTATGCTTTTCGTGAATCTCCATCATCTTTTCTTCTAAGTTCAGCGCATGGATAGGTTCATTTAAAGTGCCATAAACAAAAAAGGAACCTAGTTTTTTTTCTGCTAATAATGTTCCAATAAGTGGTCCGAGTGAATCACCTGTAGAGCGATCTGTGCCAATACATACAAACACAATTGGCTGTGCAGAGGAAGCTGGTGGCAACTGTTTATACAAAGAGTCTGCCAGTTTATAGGATGCTAACTGCTCATTATGGGCGATTCTTATCGGAAGTTCACTTTTATCAAATATATTGGTATAGATGCTCATCAAATCTACTCCTTTGCACTAGGAAACTATAAATAAGCAAGCTGTTCAATTTAATATGTTATTTCAAAGTAAAAGTAATACCATTATAGGAATATATATTAATTTCTATACATCTTCATGCCAATTCCATTGATAAAGAGGGAGAAAGATAGGGGTCATACAAGTCGATCTATGATAATATACCTAGAAAATAACAGGTAGGTTATTACTTCAAACTAAAATTAGAACCTGTTAAAATAAACTAAATAGCCAGGAATAACAATCTGGCTTTTGAAAAGGGAGAAAAGAGGCAGCAGGGGTGTGTTATGGATAATTTAGAAGAAAAAGTGAACGATAGTGTAGATGTTATTACAGATGAGAATATATGGATAAATTTAGGCCAGGGATCTTTAAAAATTATTATTATCATTTTAATAAGCGTTGTTGTTACAAGGGTTGCTAAGATTGCTGTGCGGAACATATTTAAGGTTAGAACACATTCTGCACTCAGAATATCGGAAAGAAGAGAAGCTACACTAGTTAAACTATTGGAAAATACCCTTACCTACGTTATCTATTTTATTGCCTTTATGATGATTTTAGGTACATTGAATATTGACGTGAAGGGATTGCTTGCCGGAGCGGGAATTGTTGGCTTAGCCGTCGGTTTTGGTGCGCAAAGTTTAGTGAAGGATATTATTACTGGATTTTTCATTATTTTTGAAGACCAGTTTTCTGTAGGAGATGTTGTGCAGATCGGCCAATTTCAAGGTGTTGTGGAGGAAATTGGGTTAAGAACAACGAAAGTAAAAAGTTATACTGGTGAAGTGAATATTATACCGAATGGAAGTATAATGGAAGTAACAAACTTCTCATTAAACAACAGTAAAGCAGTTGTTGATGTCAGCATAGCGTACAAGGGCGATATAGATAGGGCTGAAAGTGTTATTAAAGATCTTATTGAAACATTTCCGGAAAAATATGAACAAATTGTCGGTGTCCCGGAGCTTTTAGGTGTTGAAAACATTATGGCAGCAGAGGTAGTTATAAGAGTTGTTGCTGAGACATTGCCAATGCAGCATTATACAGTTGCCCGTGCGTTAAGGAAGGAAATTAAAAATGTCCTTGATGAGAATGGAATAGAGAGCCCATATCCGAAATTAATGATGTACTCTAAACCGGAATAAAACAGGAGGGAATATGGAACAGAAAGAGTTTGCTATCAATGATATAGTTGAAATGAAAAAAGCACATCCTTGTGGCACAAATCGTTGGAAAATTATTAGGATGGGAATGGATATCCGCATTAAGTGTGAAGGCTGTGAACATAGCGTCCTTATTCCAAGGCGAGAGTTCGCGAGAAAAATGAAAAAAATGTTAGTAAAGCATGAAGAGTGATTCATGCTTTTTTTTATGAAAATAAGGTATTTTTACCTTGCGAACAAGCATGGCTACTTGTCTTTTTTGAAGGTTAAATCTATAATTGGTAAAGGTTTAATAGTACAAATGAAATTAATTTCTGCTCAATAAAAAGCAGGTTTATTATAAGGGAGTGACATTATGGCGTTAACTGCTGGAATAGTTGGATTGCCGAACGTCGGTAAATCTACATTGTTTAATGCAATAACACAGGCGGGTGCAGAATCTGCAAACTATCCATTCTGTACAATCGATCCGAATGTTGGAATCGTAGAGGTACCAGATCCAAGGTTAAATAAGTTGACTGAGCTTGTTCAGCCGAAAAAAACTGTACCGACAACTTTTGAATTTACAGATATTGCTGGAATTGTAAAAGGTGCGAGTAAAGGAGAAGGCTTAGGAAATAAGTTTCTTTCCCATATTCGTGAAGTAGATGCTATTTGCCAAGTGGTGCGCTGCTTTGCTGATGACAATATTACTCATGTTTCTGGAAAAGTAGATCCAATTTCCGATATTGAAACAATTAATCTAGAATTGATTCTTGCAGATTTAGAATCTGTTGAAAAAAGAATTGCCCGTGTAGGGAAAATGGCTAAACAAAAAGATAAAGATGCAGTGGCAGAATTGGAAGTTCTTGAAATTCTAAAAGCAGCATTTGAAGAAGAAAAGCCAGCAAGAGCTGTTGAATTTACGGAAGAGCAGGCTAAATTAGCGAAGAATCTTCACTTGCTGACAATCAAGCCAGTTCTTTATGTGGCAAATGTCGGCGAAGATGAGGTTGGCGATACAGATAATAATGAATATGTGCAGAAAGTTAGAGAATTTGCTTCTAATGAGAATGCAGAAGTAATCGTAATCTGTGCAAAAATTGAAGAAGAAATTGCAGAGCTTGAAGGGGAAGAAAAAGCAATGTTCCTTGAAGAGCTTGGCATTGAAGAATCTGGTCTTGATCAGCTAATTAGAGCTGCTTACCACTTGCTTGGTCTAGCAACATACTTTACAGCTGGAGTGCAAGAAGTTCGTGCTTGGACATTTGTTCAAGGAATGAAAGCTCCGCAATGTGCTGGTATCATCCATTCTGACTTTGAAAGAGGCTTTATTAGAGCAGAGACTGTTTCTTATGAAGATTTAATGGTAAGTGGAAATATGGTTGCGGCAAAAGAGGCAGGTAAAGTTCGTCTAGAAGGAAAAGATTACGTAGTTAAAGACGGAGATATTATTCACTTCCGCTTTAATGTTTAATAGCTGTATATATATGAGAGAAAAACCGCCCTTATACAAGTGAGGGCGGTTTTTTACATTTTCTTTAGCTTATTCGACACAAGCACTTGGAAAAGAGTTTAGCAAGTAGGAAAAGTCCAGAAAAATAGCTTATGAATAATAAGCTTATTTCGACAGTGTGATAAAGAAAATACTTTTACAGTGCCTTTACATGCCCCTTTCAAACCGGTGCTATCATTTCTTTAGAGGGATCATAATACATGTTCCAAAGGGGGATTCACAAGTGAAAATTGCAATTTTTACAGACACCTATTTTCCGCAAGTGAATGGAGTAGCCAACTCTTTAAAGAGATTAACAGATCATCTGGAAAAAAGGCAGATTCAATATCAGATTTTTGCACCGGAAGTGGAGGATACTCCAGCATACCCAAATATTAATCAATTTTTTAGCATTCCAGTTTTTTTATATCCTGAATGTAGGACCGCATTAGCAAACCCTAAACGGATTAAGGCTAAAGTTCAAGAATTTAACCCAGATATCATACATATTGCAACACCGTATATGATGGGGCTCTACGGCTTGTTTTGTGCTAAAAAACTTCACATACCAGTTGTTTCCTCCTACCATACTCATTTTGACCAATATTTGGAGTATTATCGAGCATCATGGCTGCTGCCTGTTCTTCATAAGTACTTAAAATGGTTTCATGAGTCCACAGAAAGAACCTTTGTACCTTCAAAAGAGACTAAATCAAAGCTGGCTGAGCTTGGCTTCCATTCCTTGTCAATATGGGGAAGAGGGGTAGATTGCTCTCAATTCCATCCTATTGCAGTAAACCAACCCATTAGAGAAAAATACAATATACAAGAAGAATATATTCTTTTGTATGTTGGCAGATTTGCTCCAGAGAAAGATTTAGCCACCCTTTCAGCGATAATGGATTCCCTCCCTGAAAGCTGGAATAATAGAGTTCATTGGCTGCTGGCAGGAGACGGACCATGCTTGCCTGAATGGAAGCGCAAAGCTGCAGAAAGAAAAAATATGACTTTAACCGGTTATTTAAAAGGTGCGGAATTATCACAGGTGTATGCAAGTGCAGATTTATTTGTATTTCCTTCCACAACTGAAACATTTGGAAATGTCGTACTGGAATCCTTAGCTTCAGGAACACCTGCTATCGTCTCCAATTCAGGCGGTGTTAAGGAAATGGTGGAGGATGGTGTAACGGGAAGAATTTGCCCAGCAAAAAGCACAGAACATTTCACTGCTGCTATCATTGAATTATTAAATCAAACAATGATGAGAAATATGTTTGGTACAGCAGCCAGGAAATATGCGTTAAGCCAATCTTGGGAGAGTATACTTGACGGTTTGATTGGCGAATATGAAGAAGTGATAATGAATAGCAGAGAAGATCAAAGAATATATGCGTAAAGTATTGCTTAAAACATTAACTGTGGCAATTCTTTTTAGTATTCATTGCAAATTGTTTTTCAATATGCTATAATTTCATCTTGTGAGTAATGTATATATTGCTCCTTGCCCAATCGGGCCGTTTAGACCAAAAGGAGGTGAAAGTGATGAAAAAGTACGAAATTATGTACATCATCCGTCCAAATATTGAAGATGAAGCTAAAAAAGCTCTAGTTGAGCGTTTTAACGGTATTCTTGCTGATAATGGAGCGGAAGTTACTGAAGCGAAAGAGTGGGGTAAACGTCGTCTTGCATACGAAATCAATGATTTCCGTGATGGCTACTACCAACTAGTGAAAGTTAACGCTGCACCAGTAGCAGTTGAGGAGTTCACTCGTCTAGCTAAAATTAGCGAGGATATTATCCGTCATATTGTTATTAAAGAAGAAGCTAAATAATAAATAGAATGAATTCATGTTCCACGTGAAACATGATGAAGGGAGTTGAAACTGATGATGAACCGTGTTGTTCTTGTTGGCCGATTGACGAAGGATCCTGAACTGCGATACACACCAAGTGGAGCTGCTGTTGCAACTTTCACTCTTGCGGTCAACCGTACTTTTACGAACCAACAAGGTGAAAGAGAAGCAGACTTTATCAATTGTGTAGTCTGGAGGAAACCTGCAGAGAACGTAGCTAATTTCTTGAAGAAAGGAAGCTTAGCTGGCGTTGACGGCAGACTTCAAACGCGCAGTTATGAGGGACAAGATGGGAAACGTGTCTATGTAACAGAAGTGCAGGCGGAAAGTGTTCAATTTCTTGAACCTAGAAACAGCAGCTCTGGAAATAGAAATGACAACATGAATTATGGTGCGCCAAGGGAACAAGATAATCCTTTTGGAGGCTCTAATAATTATCAGAATCAGCGACCTCAAAACCAAAATAGAAATAACGATTATACGAGAATGGACGAGGATCCATTTGCAAATAGCGGTCAAATCGATATTTCAGATGATGACTTACCGTTCTAATAATCGGAAATAAGTTATAAAGGAGGGAAATTGACATGGCAATGGGCGGACGCAGAGGCGGACGTGCTAAACGCCGTAAAGTATGCTACTTTACAGCTAACGGCATTACGCATATCGATTATAAAGATGTAGATCTTCTTAAAAAATTCATCTCTGAGCGCGGTAAAATCTTACCTCGTCGTGTAACTGGTACAAGTGCAAAATATCAACGTAAGTTGACTATTGCAATCAAACGTTCACGTACTATGGCTTTACTTCCATACGTAACTGGTGAATAATAAAAAAACACATTAGGGTTAAATCCTAATGTGTTTTTTTATACCTTATATAATACAGTCTATACAAATTATATGTTTGAATGAGCTTCTATAAAATAGTAAAATGATATAGAGGGTATCTCTATATTCTTTATATGTATTGGCTGCAAAATCGTGTTTATGAATATAAGGGTTAGTGGAAATACTAAAAGATGCAAAGTACATTCCCTTGTTTCGTAAATATCGAAATACGGTAAATAATAAGAACAAACAACCGTATACATATTAAATTAACTATATTAGGAGTTGAATAAATTTTGCCTGCTTTTTTGGAAAAGGGATCAATTCGCTATCCATTAGTTTGTCTAATTGGCATTACTCTGATCCTCCTTGGTATCATCTCCTATTATAATTGGCTTTTTGCCTTGGTGGGGTTACTCCTTTCTGTTATCCCTTTTTATTTCATCATTCAGATGAATTTGCGACAAAGAAAGGAAACAGAAGAATATATTACGACCCTTTCCTACCGTGTGAAAAAGGTCGGAGAAGAAGCATTAATGGAAATGCCGATTGGGATTATGCTCATTAATGATGAGTACTTTATTGAGTGGACAAATCCATATTTAGCTTACTGTTTTACAGAAGACAGCTTAGTCGGAAGATCATTATATGATGTGTCTCCTTCCGTTATCCCTCTGATTAAGCAAGAGGTTGAAACAGAAATTATTACGCTTCATAATCGTAAGTTTCGTGTTATCCATAAAAAAGAGGAGCGCCTCCTATACTTTTTTGATGTAACAGAACAAACGGAAATTGAAAAGTTGTATGAGGATGAAAGAACTGCAATTGCAATCATCTTTTTAGACAATTATGATGATCTAACACAAGGTATGGACGATCAGACTCGCAGCAGTTTGAATAACAGTGTTACCTCTATTCTCAACAAATGGGCAACAGACAATGGCGTCTTATTGAAACGGGTATCTTCCGATCGCTTCTTTGCAGTATTCAATGAAAACATTCTGCAGCATCTTGAAAAAGATAAATTCACAATCTTAGATGAAGTGAGAGAGTTAACCTCTAAACAAAATGTGCAGCTAACGTTAAGTATTGGCGTTGGTTCGGGAGTTTCCTCACTCCCTGAGTTAGGCACGATTGCGCAGTCAAGTCTAGATTTGGCACTAGGTCGTGGTGGAGATCAGGTTGCTATCAAACAGCCAAATGGAAAAGTGAAATTCTATGGCGGAAAAACAAACCCTGTTGAAAAGAGAACAAGAGTAAGAGCGAGAGTCATATCCCATGCCTTAAAAGAATTGATAACGGCAAGTGATAAAGTCTTCATCATGGGTCATAAGCATCCTGATATGGATGCAATTGGTGCTTCCATTGGTATTCATAAGATAGCTCAGATGAACAAAAAGGAAGCTTATATTATTTTAAATCCTAATGAAATTGATTTAGGTGTAAGAAGACTGCTCGAAGAAATAAAAAAACATGAAACATTGTTTGATCGTTTCATCACTCCAGAACAAGCGCTGGAAATGGATACAGAGGAAAGTTTGCTCGTTGTCGTAGATACCCATAAACCATCATTGGTTATTGAGGAAAAGCTTATTCATAAGATTGAAGATGTTGTGGTCATTGACCATCACAGGCGAGCAGAAGAGTTCATTGATAATCCATTGCTCGTTTATATGGAGCCATATGCATCATCAACAGCTGAGCTTGTCACAGAGCTACTGGAATATCAGCCAAAGACAGCTAAAATTGAGATGCTTGAAGCAACTGCTTTATTAGCAGGAATTATTGTTGATACAAAAAGCTTTACGCTTAGAACCGGGGCAAGAACCTTTGATGCTGCTTCCTACTTGCGGGGGCAGGGAGCTGATACTGTATTAGTACAGAAATTCTTAAAAGAAGATATCAGTAACTATGTGAAAAAGGCAAAAATTATTGAAAATGTAATTTTTTATAAACCTGGCGTTGCCATTGCTAAAGCTCAATCTAATGAAAATAGTGATAATGTCCTTATCGCGCAAACAGCAGACACCTTACTGACGATGGACGGCATTTATGCGTCATTTGTCATCTCGCCAAGAGGAGATGGACAGATTGGTATCAGTGCAAGATCATTAGGGGAAATAAATGTACAGATTATAATGGAAAGCCTCAAAGGCGGCGGCCATTTAACTAATGCTGCGACACAGCTTTCTAACATGACAATGGCAGAAGCAGAAGCGCGGCTGAAGCTGGCAATCGATGAGTATTTTGAAGGGAGAAAAAAGGAATGAAAGTAATCTTTTTAAAAGACGTTAAAGGTAAAGGGAAAAAAGGCGAAGTAAAAAATGTGGCAGACGGTTATGCACATAACTTCCTATTAAAGCAAGGACTTGCTGTTGAAGCAAACTCAGCAGCTGTCAGCACATTAAATGCTCAAAAGAAAAAAGAAGAAAAACAAGCTGCTGATGAGTTAGCAGAAGCAAAAGTATTAAAAGAAAAAATGGAACAAATTACTGTTGAGCTAACGGCAAAATCAGGAGAAGGCGGCAGACTATTTGGTTCAATTACTAGCAAACAAATTGCTGATGAGTTGAATAAAAAGCATAAAATCAAAATCGATAAGCGTAAAATAGAATTAAATGATGCTATTCGTTCATTAGGGGTAACGAAGGTTCCTGTGAAGCTTCATCAAGAGGTATCTGCTACACTAAATGTGCATGTAAAAGAATTAAGCTAATATTGGAAGTTCCTTTTAAGCTTAAACATGATAAAATAGAATAGATTTGAGAGAAATGTGATACAGGCAAACTGATCACATTTTTTCTTTTGGCATGTACTAATTTGACATTATCCTCTTAAAATAAGGAGGTTTTAAAATTTTATGAGTGAAATGCTCCATGATAGAATTCCACCACAAAATATCGAAGCAGAACAAGCTGTACTAGGGGCAATCTTTTTAGAACCGCAAAGCTTGACGATGGCTTCAGAAATTCTCATACCAGAGGATTTTTACAGAGGTGCCCATCAGAAGATTTATACAGCAATGCTAAAGCTGAACGATGCAGGAAAAGCGGTTGACCTTATTACCGTTACAGCAGAGCTTTCAGCAGGCAATTATCTTGAGGATACTGGTGGCGTCAGCTACTTAAGTGAGTTGGCAGCATCTGTACCTACAGCAGCGAATATTGAGTATTATGCGAAGATTGTTGAGGAGAAATCCTTGCTGCGCAGACTTATACGGACAGCCACTGATATAGCACAGGACGGCTATGCGAGGGAAGATGAAGTAGAGGTATTGCTGAGTGAGGCAGAAAAAAACATTCTTGAGGTTGCCCAAAGAAAGAACGCTGGGGCATTCCACAATATTAAGGATGTTTTAGTACGGACATATGATAATATTGAGGTCATGCATAACCGTCAAGGGGATATAACAGGTATTGCTACAGGGTTTGCTGAGCTCGATAAAATGACAGCCGGTTTTCAGCGAAATGATTTAATCATTGTCGGTGCCCGTCCTTCTGTTGGTAAGACGGCATTTGCTTTGAATATCGCTCAAAACGTAGCTACAACAACTGGGGAAAATGTAGCGATATTCAGTCTTGAGATGGGGGCAGAGCAGCTTGTCATGCGTATGCTGTGTGCAGAAGGTAATATTGATGCACAGCGCCTACGTACAGGGTCATTGACAGACGAAGATTGGGGTAAGCTCACTATGGCGATGGGAAGCCTCTCTAATGCCGGTATATTCATTGATGATACACCAGGTGTAAAAATCACTGATATTCGCTCTAAATGCCGCAGATTGAAGCAGGAGCATGGTTTAGGTATGATCCTAATCGATTACTTGCAACTCATCCTTGGAAGCGGGCGCTCTGGAGAGAACAGACAGCAGGAAGTATCGGAAATCTCCCGTTCGCTTAAACAGCTTGCTCGTGAACTGCAAGTGCCAGTTATTGCTTTGTCTCAGCTATCCCGCGGAGTGGAGCAGAGACAGGATAAGAGACCGATGATGTCTGATATAAGGGAATCAGGAAGTATTGAGCAGGATGCTGATATAGTAGCCTTCTTATATCGTGACGATTATTATGACAAAGAATCGGAAAGTAAAAATATTATTGAAATTATTATAGCAAAGCAGCGGAATGGTCCAACGGGAACAGTCCAGCTCGCCTTCGTTAAGGAATATAATAAATTTGTTAACTTGGAAAGGCGGTTTGATGACCCATCAATGCCGCCGGGAGCTTAAATATAGGCAGATTGGCTTTAAACAGCCAATCTGCCTTTTTTTATGCCCGAAATTAGGAACTAAACTCAAATTTTTTAAGATTAAAGTCTATTGAAAAAACCCTATATTAGTAGAATGATTACGAACATATATTTATTTTCTAGTTTTGAATGTTCGGGTTTTGTTGACTTTTGTATGCGTAAATTGGTAAAATAAGATTGTTTGGTAATGAATCTAAATAATTTATAGTAACCTTTGGAGGTGCTTTGGGAATATGTCATCAGTCGTGGTTGTTGGAACACAATGGGGAGATGAAGGAAAAGGAAAGATTACTGACTTCTTGTCAGAGAATGCAGAGGTCATTGCTCGTTACCAAGGCGGGAACAATGCAGGTCATACGATTAAATTTAACGGTGAAACATATAAATTACACTTAATTCCGTCTGGAATTTTTTATAGCGATAAAATTTGCGTTATTGGCAATGGAATGGTAGTCGATCCAAAAGCGCTACTTACAGAATTGAAATACTTGCATGATAAAGGCGTAACTACGGATAACTTGAGAATAAGCAACCGTGCTCATGTTATTCTTCCGTATCACTTAAAGCTTGATGAAGTGGAAGAGGAAAGCAAAGGCGCTAATAAGATTGGGACAACTAAAAAGGGAATCGGTCCTGCTTATATGGACAAAGCTGCTCGAATTGGTATTCGAATTGCTGACCTTTTGGACAGAGAAATTTTCGAAGAAAAGCTTGAGCGTAACTTGGTAGAGAAAAACCGTTTGCTTGAGCGCATCTATGAAACAGACGGCTTTAAAATGGAGGATATCCTGGATGAGTATTACGAATACGGCCAGCTGATTAAACAGTATGTTTGTGATACATCTGTTGTTCTAAACGATTCATTGGATGAGGGAAGAAGAGTGTTGTTTGAAGGGGCACAAGGCGTAATGCTTGATATTGACCAAGGTACGTACCCGTTCGTTACATCTTCTAATCCAGTTGCCGGCGGTGTTACAATCGGATCTGGTGTTGGTCCAACGAAGATTAAGCACGTTGTCGGAGTTTCTAAAGCTTACACTACTAGGGTTGGAGATGGTCCTTTCCCTACAGAGCTTGATAATGAAATTGGCCACCAAATCAGAGAAGTCGGCCGTGAGTACGGTACAACTACTGGCAGACCGCGCCGTGTCGGCTGGTTTGACAGTGTGGTAGTACGCCATGCCCGCAGAGTAAGCGGCATTACAGATCTTTCTCTTAACTCTATTGATGTGCTTACAGGCATTGAGACATTGAAAATCTGTGTTGCATATAAATATAAAGGGGAAGTTATGGAAGAGTTCCCTGCAAGCCTAAAAGTATTGTCACAATGTGAACCAGTTTATGAAGAGCTTCCAGGCTGGACAGAGGACATTACAGGTTGTAAATCACTAAGTGAATTACCTGCAAATGCACGACACTACTTAGAAAGAGTTGCGCAGCTTACAGGTATTCCATTATCTATTTTCTCAGTAGGGCCAGACAGAAGTCAGACAAATGTGGTTCATAGCCCATGGAGACAAAGCTAAAAGAGCTGATTTAGTAGGAAGGAGCCGCTTTTAAGAGCGGCTCCTAAATATTTTTTTAATTTTTTTTTAAAAAAGTATTGCCATATATACTAAATGCATGATAATATAAAAAGCGTCGCAAATGAAGCGAATAAAGCAGCAAAATAAACGGTCTGCAAGTTTACTTTTAATAGCGAGTCATTAGCTCAGTTGGTAGAGCATCTGACTTTTAATCAGAGGGTCGCAGGTTCGAATCCTGCATGACTCACCATTTTTTAATATGGCCCATTGGTCAAGCGGTTAAGACACCGCCCTTTCACGGCGGTAACACGGGTTCGAATCCCGTATGGGTCATTTTATATATAGATTAGTTGGTCCCGTGGTGTAGCGGTTAACATGCCTGCCTGTCACGCAGGAGATCGCGGGTTCGATTCCCGTCGGGACCGCCATTTTTGTTTCATATGCAATATGCATATTTTACATATATTATATAGAAAATATAAATATGGCTCAGTAGCTCAGTCGGTAGAGCAAAGGACTGAAAATCCTTGTGTCGGCGGTTCGATTCCGTCCTGAGCCATCCTTAAAAACAACTATGCATTTTGCATGGTTGTTTTTTTTATTCCAACAGTAATACATTTCTATTACATTCTTGCAACGTTTGCAGATAATAAATGGAGTTATGATAAAATGATATAAGGCGGATTCTGCAATTAGAGGAAGCATTGGATATTTGAAGACAAAAAAAGAGGCGAGAGGCAAGCGAAAAAAATACCTCTCAACCACAAATAAAGGAAAATGAAACTACATGTTATTAAACGGATGAGAGTCCTAAAAGGTTTCATTTTATATTGAAATTTTTAACCCTCTATTTAGGAGGGTTTTTCAAATAGGTTTTAGGAAATGTCTAAATAAATGCAATGAAAATGCGGAAGAATAGAAGAATAGAAAAAAAGTGAATATATAAAATGAAAATGGTAAAGTAGAGCTATAGTAGAAATACCAACAATTTGAATAGATAGAACAATGAAGGAGATAGAAATGCATGAATAAAAAGATACTTGTAGTAGATGATGAAAAACCGATTGCTGATATTCTGCAATTTAATTTAAAGAAGGAAGGCTTTGAAGTACATTGTGCTTATGATGGCAATGCTGCATTGGAAATGGTAGAAGAAGTGCAGCCCGATTTAGTTTTGCTTGATATCATGCTTCCGCAGCGAGATGGAATGGAAGTTTGCCGTGAAATTCGCAAAAAGTATGAGATGCCAATCATTATGCTTACAGCAAAGGATTCTGAAATCGACAAAGTGCTTGGTCTTGAGCTTGGCGCAGATGATTATGTAACGAAGCCTTTTAGTACGAGAGAGCTTATTGCTCGCGTTAAAGCTAACTTGAGACGTCATCAGCAGGTTCCTGCTGCTGCAGAGGAAGAGAATGAATCAAATGAGATTGAAGTTGGCTCCTTAATTATTCACCCGGATGCTTATATTGTTTCAAAAAGAGGGGAAATGATTGAGCTGACACATCGTGAGTTTGAGCTTCTTCATTATTTGGCAAAACATATCGGTCAAGTAATGACAAGAGAGCATTTGCTCCAAACGGTTTGGGGCTATGATTATTACGGTGATGTTCGTACAGTGGATGTGACGGTGAGAAGATTGAGAGAAAAAATAGAGGATAACCCAAGCCATCCAACCTGGATTGTAACGAGAAGAGGGGTAGGGTATTACTTGCGTAATCCTGAACAGGAGTAATAGATATTAATGAAAAAAGTTAGTTTTTTTAGATCAATTCATGTAAAGCTAATGATAATAATTGTATTGCTCATACTCATATCGATACAGATTATCGGTGTATACTTTGTACAAAAGCTGCAGTCCACTTTAATCGAAAACTTTAAGACCTCTATTCAGGAAAAGGTAAATATAGTTTCTATATATATGGAGGAACAGTTTGTAAAAGAGCGGCCAGTAGAAAATGCCGATACTACTCTTGAAGAAGATGTGAGAAGACTGTTAAGCGAGCATAATAATGCAACAGATATTCAGGAGATAAGGGTAATAAATAATAACTCCATTATTATTGGTACCTCAGATCCTGAAAAACAAAATTTAGTCGGACAGAAAATGGTGCAAAGTAAAGTTAGAAGGGCTATGTCCAATTCTTCGCAACCGACTTCCTATATTAGAGTTACGTCCAATAAAAAAGAATATGTGTTAATTACGCCAATCAGGCAGCAGGGCGGCGAAACTGTTGGGGTAATTTATACTGTAGGTAAGATTCAGCAAGTGTATGACAGTCTGGACAGTATAAACAGTATCTTTCAAAAAGGGACAGCTATCACTTTAATTGTCACAGCAGTACTGGGGATTTTATTAGCAAGAACAATTACAAGACCAATTTCTGATATGCAGAAACATGCTTTTGCACTTTCTAAGGGAAACTTTTCACAGAAGGTTAAAGTGTACGGATTTGATGAAATTGGACAGCTGGCAATCACTTTTAATAATTTGACAAAAAAGCTCCAAGAATCTCAGGCATCTACAGAAAGTGAAAGAAGAAAGTTGTCCTCTGTCCTTTCTTATATGACTGATGGCGTTATCGCCACAGACAGAAAAGGGAGAATTATTCTTATCAATGAACCTGCTGCGAAAATGCTGGATGTTTCACGTGAAACAGTCTTATCGGAACCGATTATTCAGTTGCTTGGTTTAAAGGATAAATATACTTTTGATGAACTGCTTGAGGAACGGGAATCTGTTATTTTGGATTATAGTACAAATTATGAACCATATATTCTTCGAGCGAATTTTTCTGTCATTCAAAAAGAAACAGGCTTTGTAAATGGCTTAATTACTGTACTTCATGATATTACGGAACAAGAGAAAATTGATATGGAAAGAAAAGAGTTTGTGGCGAATGTTTCTCATGAGCTCAGGACCCCATTAACGACGATGCGAAGCTATGTGGAAGCATTGGCAGAGGGTGCATGGCAGGATGATGGACTTGCTCCAAAGTTTCTGGAAGTGACTCAAAACGAAACAGAGCGAATGATTCGCCTTGTAAATGATTTGTTACAGCTGTCCAAGCTCGACAGCAGAGATTACAAGCTGAATAAAGAACTAGTTGATTTTATGGTGTTTTATAATAGAATCATTGATCGTTTCGAATTGACAAAGGAACAAAACGTTGTCTTTGAACGGAAGCTGCCAAAACACGCAGCATTTGTGGAAATTGATGAAGATAAATTAACACAAGTGCTCGATAATATCATTTCAAATGCAATGAAGTATTCTCCTGAAGGTGGGAAAATTACGTTTTCTATAAAAGAACAGGAGCAGCAAATCATTGTGAGTGTAGCAGATAATGGTGTTGGCATACCGAAGGAAAATATAAGCAAAATCTTTGACCGTTTTTACCGTGTAGACAAAGCGAGAACAAGAAGGCTCGGTGGAACTGGTCTTGGCTTAGCTATTGCGAAAGAAATGGTTGAAGCACACGGGGGAAGAATTTGGGCATCAAGTAAAGAAGGAAAAGGCACGAAGATTTCCTTTACACTTCCTTATATTCAATCTGAAGAGGATGATTGGGTATGAATTATGAAAATATAAAAAGTTTAGTACTGACAATTTTAGTGATGTTAAGTCTGCTCATGTATTATTTGCTTTGGACAGATCAAGGTAACACAACAGAGCTTCCAACTGATAATATTGTGGAGCCTGAAAAAATCGGCAGCAAAAAAGAGGTAGCTGATATTGTTCGTCCCGATAGAATTTTCCAGCATGTAGATGGTGAAACTTATGGTACAATTTCAATGGACGAAATAAATTCAGTTCTAGAAGTGTTAAAAACGGTCGAATACGGAAGTCTTGAGAATATTTCCGAAGAAATAAATGATATACCTTCTTTTATTAAACAAGAAACAGATAGTATGGAAATTCGTTTCCCAGGTCAGACACCTTTCAGTCTATATAGGGATATACTTCATATTGAAGAGAGCAATCTTTTTAATTTTGACACGATTCTTGTATCCTATAATCTTGTGAATGAAGATGAAGGAACGGTTTACTTTATTTCAGAGAAAGAAAACAAGGTTTATAAAAGCAATATTTCTGTTAGTTATATCAATAACATTAAAGACCTCCAGAAAAATATTACTGCTGAAGAAACGCCTTACAACGCTTATTTCAGCTATCAGGCAGGAAGTAAGCTGATCTATTTGCCAACAGAAGAAACTGAAATAAATAGATATATATATAAGAGCGAGACAGTTGATTCATCTAGACTTAAAAATGCTATTTTTACTAACTCAAGTTTAGCTCAAAAGAGCGTTGAGACAAATCAGGAAGTTTATACAGATGATACTAGTATCTTGAGAGTAATAAAGGATACACATGTTGTTAATTTTAAAAGCACATCTGGGATTACCGTAAATGAGCTTAGTCCAAATCAAATCATCGAGAATAGCATTGACTTTGTGAATAGCCATGGAGGCTGGGTTAACAGCTTTTTATATGTAGGCAATGATAATGATCAAAGTACGATTAATTTCCGTATTTATAATGAAACAGGCTTCCCAGTCTTTAACTTGAAGAACGGCCTTTCTTCTATAAAGGTTAGCTGGGAAAATAATAAGATAGAGCAATTCATTACAAGCAACCTGACGATAACAGCAAAACCAATTGATACAACAACTCAAAAGCTAGATTCAGGAAGTTCTGTGTTAAAGGAAATTAAGTCCTCGGAAAACTTCGATCCTGATAAGCTGGAGGCTATTGTGCCAGGCTATGATATGGTCATAACCAACCCGAGCTATGTTTATTTAGAGCCAAGCTGGTTTTACTTATATAATGGGCAATGGCGTCAATTAGGGGAAGTGAAGACAGGGGGCACAAAAAGTGGATTGGAGTAAAATTAAGACTATTTTTATTGTAGCCTTCTTACTGTTGGATATATATTTGATATATGAGTACACACAGTTAAAAAAGGATAATGAACAGTTTGAGACAGAAGAGCCAGAAACACCAATCGCAAAAACATTGGCACTTGATGGCATTAAGTATGATGAAGACAAGTTTCCATCAAATGTAGAAAAAGGTCAGTATTTAACAGCAAAATCTATGACTTTCAGTGATGAGGATGTTGAGGAGCTTGAAAAAAGCAGGCTAAGCGGTCAAAGTATTAGAGTTCAAGATTCTACTATGCTGCAGTCTATATTAGAAAAACCGATAAAGCTAAGTGATGAATTTAAGAAAGAAGAATTGACTGATTTTATTAAGAATAATATTTTAAATGGTGATCAATATGTATTCTGGGAGAAGAAGGATAATACGATTACCTATTATCAGCAATATAATGGCAAGACTTTATATCACAATTTAAAAGGAGAATTGACCTTTTTAGTGAATGAAGAAAATAATATCGTATCCTATAATCAAACCTATCTGCAGGACATTAAAGAATTCGATGAAAAGGAAATGCTCGTAAAGCCGTTAGAGGCCATTTTTGCCCTCTATAAGAATGCCTATTTAGAAATGGGTACTTATATCTCAAATGTGGAGCTCGGCTATTATTCACAGCAAAATGCGCCATCTGTACAGCTGCTGGCGCCAACTTGGAAGATTACGATCAAAGGACAGAAAAACCTTTATGTCAATGCATTGAATGGGGAGATTATTAAGCCAGAGATGGAAGAGACGAAATTGGAGTGAACAAAACATGCATTTTAGTGTTCTCGCGAGTGGGAGTACAGGCAATGCTATATATGTAGAATCAGGGGAACATGCTTTTTTAGTTGATGCAGGCTTGAGCGGAAAGCAGATGGAAACACTGTTCCAAGGCATCGACCGAAAAATGGACAAGCTGTCTGGTATATTCGTTACACATGAGCATAGTGATCATATTAAAGGTGTTGGCATTATAGCGAGAAAGTATAAGCTGCCAATTTACGCTAATGAAAAGACGTGGAGGGCAATGGAGCCTCTAATTGGGGAGATACCGGTTGAACAGAAGTTTCAATTTGATATGGAAACAGTCAAAACATTTGGAGATGTCTCCATTGAATCATTTGGCGTTTCCCATGATGCGGCAGAGCCAATGTTTTATATTTTTCATCAAGGAGATAAAAAGCTTGTGCTTATAACGGACACTGGCTATGTGAGTGACCGCATGAAAGGGATTATCCGCAATGCTGACTCCTACGTTTTTGAAAGCAATCATGATGTACAAATGCTCAGAATGGGAAGATATCCGTGGAATATTAAAAGAAGGATATTGAGTGATGTTGGCCATGTTTCCAATGAAGATGCTGCTATTGCAATGAGTGAGGTCATCGGTGACCGCACCAAGCACATTTATTTGGCACATTTAAGCATGGATAATAACATTAAAGATTTGGCAAGGATGTCAGTGACACAAACTTTAGAACAGCGTGGTATTGAGTTATCAGATCAGTTAGGCCTGTTTGATACAGATCCTAAAAAACCGACAAACTTAATGGCCATCTAAATGAAAGCAAGCAGAATTATTCTGCTTGCTTTTTTTGTTCAGCTTTTAAGTCATAAGCAAGATTTCAGCTTAATAAAATGGTTATGGACTACAACTTCCTTCATTACTTAGTTTGTTTTTACGAGAAATAGGAAAAATTAATAAGGTAATTATAGGTGCAGCTTTGCTAAGATAGCGTTGTCTTTAAAGAATAAGGACATACTAAGAAAAACATTGTTAAAGAAGGAAGGGCGGTATTAAAGATGGCAAATGATGAGGAATTTCGTTATGAAGAATATAAACGGAGCAGACCTCAGCGAAAACGCAGAGGCTACTTTTTTGCTGGCTTAGTTGGTGCAATTATTGGGGCATTAATCATTGTCCTGTTGCTTCCCCGTTTATCCCAATTAGGAATACTGTCCATGCTGCAAGGTTCAAACAGCGGAACAAATTACAGTGGAATCACACAAGGTGTAACTGTTGATGTTGATACAGATGTTACAAAAGCAGTTGATATTGCTGCTGATGCAGTTGTCGGAATAACAAATTTACAAGAGTCAGGTTTTTGGGCAGATGCAAGTGAATCCGAGGCAGGCACAGGTTCTGGAGTTATTTATCGCAAAAGCGGAAATGCTGCTTATATCGTAACAAATAACCATGTTGTAGAAGGAGCTTCAGAGCTTGAGGTTACCCTTGCAAACGGTAAAAAAATTAGTGCTGAGCTTATTGGTAGCGATATATGGACTGACTTGGCAGTGCTTAAGGTGAGTTCACAGGAAATTACGAAGGTTGCTGAGTTCGGGAATTCAGACGCGCTTAAGTCAGGCGAACCAGTTATAGCTATCGGAAATCCCCTCGGTCTAACCTTTTCTGGTTCGGTTACACAAGGAATCGTCTCTGGGCTCGACAGGACAATTCCAGTTGATATCAATAATGATGGAGTTGCTGACTGGCAATCAGAGGTTATTCAAACCGATGCGGCAATCAATCCAGGTAACAGTGGAGGAGCACTAGTTAATATTAAGGGTCAGCTTATTGGCATTAACAGTATGAAAATCTCTGAATCCTCTGTAGAGGGAATAGGTTTGGCTATCCCTATTAATTCTGCCATTCCCATAATAGAAGACCTCGAGCAGAATGGTGAAGTACAACGCCCTTATATGGGAGTTGAGCTTGAGTCTGTGAGCGATATACCAGGGTATTATCAGGAAGAGGCGCTTAAGCTGCCAAAAGACTTAACTACAGGTGTTGCCATTAAATCAGTCTCTCCTAATTCTCCTGCAGAAAAGGCAGGCTTAAAAGAATTGGATGTTATTGTTGAACTGGATGGTGAGGAGATTACCGATTTAGTAGAACTTCGCAAGCATTTGTATACAGATAAAAAAGTCGGCGATAAGCTTAAAATTAAATATTATCGTGAAGGTAAAGAGAAAACAACAGAACTTACATTAGCAGAAGATAAGATGTAAAGGAGGGGAGATTGTCCCTCCTTTTTTGTTTTATTAAAAAAGGTATTGATTATTAATTGTGGACAATTATTTCCTGAAGAAGTTGCAGTTTCAGCAAGGAATGGTAAGATGGAGTGTGGATAACTTGTTTTGATTATAAAAAGCAAAAATATCCACAGACTAAAAAAGAAATAAATGAACTGAACAGAACAAAGGAGTTTATGAGTATGATATACAGCTGCGAGGAACATGTTGATATAGCAATAGATACAATCGTTAATGAGTATGAAACATTCCCGTCTTTAGAGAAAATAGACGAAGAAAAAAAGTTATCAACAACCTGTGAATATTGTAAAAATAACGCAATATATATTGTGGCGAACAAGTGATTCCATACTATATGTGGATTAAAAATGTGGATATGTGGATAACTTCTGTGGATATATTGTTTGTAAAGTGAGGAATAACTGTGAATATCTCGATTATAACTGTTGGGAAATTAAAAGAAAAATATTTAAAACAAGGAATAGAAGAATATACAAAGCGACTATCAAGTTATTCTAAAATAGAAATAATTGAAGTGCCAGATGAAAAAGCCCCAGAGGTTTTAAGTGAGGCAGAGATGATTCAAGTTAAGGACAAAGAGGGGGAAAGGATACTTGCGAAAGTGCCGGCTGACGCTCATGTCATCGCATTAGCAATAGAAGGTAAGCAAAAATCCTCCGAAGAGCTTGCCGAAACATTGGATAAGCTCGCAACCTATGGAAAAAGCAAAGTAACCTTCATTATTGGTGGTTCGCTAGGCTTGAGCAGCCAAGTATTAAAAAGGGCAGACGACAAGCTCTCCTTCAGTAAGATGACTTTTCCCCATCAGCTTATGCGCTTGATATTGGTGGAGCAGGTTTATCGGGCATTTCGGATTAATCGGGGGGAACCGTATCACAAGTGATGGTAAACAAAAAAATAGAGTTTACCTTAGAAATCGACAAATTAAATGATATAAAAGGTAGTCTGAAATAGGTAGGAAAATATAAAATCAAGTGTTAGATTAATTATTGATGAAATTAAGAAAAAAAAATGCTATACTAGAGTGAGGACGAAACATTCGTTCTCTTTTTTTGTTGTTAAAAGCTATTTTTTGAGGGGGAGCTAAACATGGCAAAACAAAAAAATAAATTAACTCAGCCCTTCTTAAAATGGGCAGGTGGAAAGCGTCAGCTTTTACCGGAAATAAAAAAATATATACCTAAAAAGATAAATACTTACTATGAGCCGTTTATTGGTGCTGGAGCGGTTTTATTTGATTTGCAACCAAAGAAAGCCTTAATAAATGATATAAATAGTGAATTGATTAATACGTATAAAGTTATTCGTGATGATGTGGATAATTTATTAGAGGAATTAAAAAAACATATAAATGAACAAGATTATTTTTATGAAATTCGTGATTTAGACCGAACACCAAAATATAAAGATTTATCTGATGTTGAAAAAGCAGCGCGAATAATTTACCTAAATAAAACTTGTTTCAATGGTTTGTTTCGAGTAAATAGCCAAGGACAATTCAATGTACCTTTTGGTAAGTATAAGAATCCTCAGATTGTGAACGAGATTGTTTTAAGAGCGGTTAATCATTACCTATCAAACAATGAAGTAACAATACTAAATGGTGATTACGAAACGGCAGTTGCAAACGCAACTAAAGGGGATTTTGTCTATTTTGACCCACCATATGACCCTGTATCTGACACTTCATCTTTTACAGGTTACAGTCTAGATGGCTTTAATAGAGATGCACAAATTAGGTTAAGAGATGTTTTTGTAGAACTAGATAAAAGAGGTTGTAAAGTTTTATTAAGTAATTCAGCAACAGACTTCATCAAGGATATATACAGTGACTTTAATATTGAAATTGTTTCAGCAAGTAGAAATATTAATTCTGTTGCATCTAAAAGAGGAAAAATAGATGAGGTGCTGGTGATGAATTATGAGCTTAAACGATAGGGCATGGGAAACTTTGTTTGATAGGTATGAAATATTAAATGAAGTTAACGAGAAGGGCTTTTATGAAATATCTGCAAAAGCCATCAAGGAAGAACGTGAACCACGGTTAATGGCGAAGTTCGACCATAGTAGTAACCTACCTCAACCATTTAAAAAGAATGGTCTTTCTATACTTCCTATATCTCGGTCAAGTTATGTTATTGGCGAGTTTGATGTTTATAAAAAGGTAACATATAATCAAAAATTAAAACCAATACAAGTAGATTTCCCAAGTAATCTTACAACAATAGAACCAACTAACTTGTATTCGGAAAGTGCTACCTTACATTGTGCCTCGGCTACAGGTATGATTGACTATATTTTAGGAGAAGATGCTGTTCAAACTATATCAGGTAGAATGTCTTCAAAGCACTTTGACTTTAATATAAAAACCCGAAGTGGAATAGAGCGAAATGTCTCAATAAAAAATGCTCAAGTAGAAATAGATGGTGGTTATGAGAGTGATTCCTCATTTATGATAGTTGAAGCAAAGAAAGAATCAGTGGATGATTTCTTAGTTCGTCAGCTTTATTACCCATTTAGATTATGGCAAGAACAAACTTATAAGAATGTCAAACCTGTATTTTTTACTCACTCTAATGACATCTTTAGTTTTTTTATATATGAATTTACAAACCCGAACAATTATAATTCTTTAAAGCTTATTGAACAAAAAGATTTTGTGATTTCTCACGAAGAAATTGAGCTAGAGGATATTTTAGAAGTTCTTGATAAAACAAAAACTATAAAAGAACCTGAAATTCCATTTCCACAGGCTGATTCATTTCCTAGAATCATAGACCTTTTAGGATTATTAATGGAAAATGACTTGACCAAAGAATATATTACAATAAATTATGACTTTGATGAAAGACAAACTAATTATTACACTACTGCTGCAATGTATCTTGGATTGATTGATAGAGTAGAGCAAAGAAACGGTGCTAAGCGAATTGTTACTTTCAGGCTTTCAAATAAAGGAAAAGTAATAATGCGTTACCCATTAAAGCAAAAATATATAGCACTGGCAAGTTGTATAATTGAACATGAAGCTTTTAAACGTGTATTGATTGAGTATTTGCAATGTGGACATCCACCAGAAAGAGAGAAAGTAGTCGAAATAATGCTTGAATGTGAACTATTCAATGTAGGTTCGGAAAGCACATACTTTCGTAGAGCATCCACAGTTACTAGGTGGGTAGATTGGATTTTAGATTTACCAAATATATATTAAATAGAAGAGATATATAATTTTTGGTTTTTCCAATAGTTAAGAAAGGGAAAGCTAAAAATTGTATGTTTTTTTGTTTTAATTTTTGGCGAGATTAGTTTTTTATGCCTTTATGGTGGAATTATATTGCTTAACGTTTTAAAGGCGAGAGAAGCTAAAATAAAACGAATGAATTGGGTTTAAATTACTATAAAGGATTAAGGAAGTTAAAAAGCAGTTTTAAGAAATATAAAAACATATAAAAATATATTTACTTTTTAATTGAATGGTCGTATATTATCTTCAACAACTGGCATAGCCAACTTTAAAAACACTTAAAAGCCTTTAAAGTGTACCCTTTGTAAAGGACATTTAAAAAAAGCCTAGGCAGTTTTAAGAAGATGATCTCTGTATTGAACAGGGGTCATCTTTTTTAAGTTCCACTGATATCTATAGTAATTGTAAT
>NZ_JAMAUK010000035.1:0-41252 GCF_023714395.1 Niallia sp. MER 6
TTACATCATTTTTTGTTGGAGAGTTATCGTCTAACTCCTTACTATGCTTGACGTGTAATGGGTTGACCGTAACGAACTTAATCTGTTCCTCCTTTAGAATATGAGCTAAATTAAGCCAATAATGGCCCGTTGGCTCCATTCCAGTAATGACAGACTCCATTTCGCAAGACTCTTTTATTTGATTAATCCAATTAATAAATGTCCTAAATCCTTCTTGAGTATTTTCAAAAAAGCAAGTAGATCCAAGCTCTATTCCACGATAATCCTGTGCTCTAGCTACGTGATGATGTTTGGCAATATCAATTCCAATCACTAAGGTTTTAGGTGTAATTTGAGCTATTTTATGATTTTGGTTATAATTCATGATGAGACCTCCGAATAGATATTTTGTCCCTTTTAGCTGGCTGGCTCAGGACACATTTATCTTATCAAGAGGTCTTTTTTCTTTCAAACCGCATTTTCACTTATTACAGGAATGCTGCCATGTTTGTGACACAAAAGATGATTCTCTTCATTTATTATGCTACCAGGATTATTTCTTAAATAAAGAAAAAAGTTCCCAAATGAGAACCTTATCTTTACTCTTAAAACTCTTTTAATCACCAATAATTCTTTTTAAAAAATTTTATTATTTCATTTTTATAACCAAATTTATCAATAATTTGTTGCAGTAATTCAATTTCATGGGAATGAGTTTTTCCTGTCTCGAGCATTTCTCGATATAAGTCAATAAAAGGAAGGTTTTTACTAACAGCATTGTTTAGTTCCTTTTCAACATCATAGAAAACTTTTTTAAACCTCACTTCAGCAATCCCTGCCTCATCAATTTCAAGAATTGCATATTGAGCACGCAAGTCAGACTGTAACTTGTTCCATATGAAAAAAGGCTGGCCAATGGTTCCTGGGTTAATAATCAATTGATCATTGCTACTATAGCGTAACAATTGGTGATGAGTATGAGCATAAATCGCAATATCATAATCATACTCAAATAATTGATCAAAACTTTTCTGATTATTAGTTGGCCATAAATCTCCTCCATAATTTTTATTTTGTAGATTATGACTAATACTGATTGAGAGATTATTAACTTGTTTTGTTAGTTGTAAAGGTAAATTCTTAATATGGTTAATATAGTTTTCGTTCAGATTTTCACACTGATATTGAACTAACCTAGAAACATAGATATCAGTAGCATTATTAAAATCAATATTTTTATTCAGTACATCAAGGAAACTGTCTTCCCAGTTTCCTTTAACATAAGCAGATACTTTAATATCATTTAAAATTTCGAATAATTCATTCGTTCCAGGACCAGGCATGATTAAATCTCCCAAAAACCAATAGTCAGTAACACCTTCTTGGATTGAATCTTCTATAACTGATTTTAAAGCAGTAGAATTTCCATGGACATCTGCTAATAAAGCAATTTTATGTTTCATGTATTAATAAGTCCTCCCCCTTGATATTGACCAGTACAAAACAAAGTAGAATGCACATTCTGAAATCTTATCATAAAATGGCATATTTTGGAGTGATAAAGTGACTGATATGAAAATTACGATAAAGCTCCATTAGAATATATGGTCACCAACAAATATTTCTCAACTACTATACTTTAAGAAGATTCATTAGTTTGTGAAATAGTGTACTTAAAGTAAACTGCCCTTTTACTTCCACAAGCTATTTTTCATTTATTACAGGAATGCTGCCCTGTTTCTGCCATAAGCCAGTTTTTTATTTATTACAGGAATGCTGCCATATTGTGACACAAGAATAGTACTTTTCAATTAGAATAAGATGTGGCCACTTTGTTGAATATAAAAATAGCTGTCTAACCAGAGCTCAAAGATATTAAGTAAAACATTCGATTAACTCTATTTAGATTTATTATAATTTTTGGTTTTCCAATATCATTCGTTTTAAATAATCTATTTTTTCTATATCTTTATTATTATTGTTATCTGCTCGGTAACTATCCTTGGATGAAGATTCGTAAACACTTAAGTATTGATCATGATTTAGTAAATAATATTTTATCTCTCCCATTTGGTGCATTTCTAACTCCTCTAATAGTATTCCTGCGAAACTTGGTAAAGTGTCTATAATACCAAATTCAACTGATAATCCCTCTTTAGAAAACTCGTGTTCATGCAAATCAATTAAGCTATATTCTATTGAATTCATAATGTTTACTATATTATTCCAATTATAAATATTTAATTCGGGCGGGACTTCCCATCCCCGTTTATTACCTGGTACATGAATATCTAAGTCTTTTGCATCCCAACTCTTTCCCGTAACGACTTCTAAACCAACTGAACCCATTAACAAGGGAATAATTTCAATATCATTTAGCATTTTTGCAATTTTAATAAACTCATTAAACTTATTATTATCCATTTAATCCTCCGTTTTACCTTTAGTCAAAGGAGATAAGGTATCTCACTATTACATTGAAGTTCTTTTACCGATTGCTGTTCATGAAGTACATCATATAGGTCAATTATCAATTTGGGCAAGAGAGCTTGGAAAAGAACCAATTACTGCATCCTTTGAAAAGTAAAAGTAACATAATGCTAAAAGTATAGGTGATATGATACTATGTCTCAAATTATAAATAATCGCACCTATTTTGTTATTAACTACATAACCAATCATGGAGTTAATATATAATATTACTCCTATCCATTAGGGATACTCTACTTATTCAACTCTTTAGGGATACTTTGGTTGTGATCTTTGAAAACCCCATATATTAATAATTATTGAAATACACAGTGTCATTAAATGTCATTCCAAAATGGCTATATTCTATATTAACATTATTTATTTCTTCATTATAAATGACACTAACCCCATAAATTTCATCATCTTTTGAAACAGTTTCATCATCTAATGAAGTACCTGCTTTTATAAACACCTCATCTATGTTAGTAAAACCATATGCTTTCGCTTCCTCACTCTTATAATCCTCTGGAATGTCAACACCAAACTGGACAACTTTTATAAGGCTTGTCTCTTGAATTCTACTGGCGTTAAGTAACCGAGTGTTCCATGAATTCGAATATGGTTAAACCAATGAACATAATCATTTAATTCCAGTTTTAGCTGTTCAAGAGAAGTAAAATGGGCTCCATTTGCGAATTCCGTTTTGAAGACTTTGAACATGGCTTCGGCGACGGCGTTATCGTATGGACATCCCTTTGTACTCAAAGATCTTTGAATCCCAAATGTTTCTAAAGCCTCGGAAAGTAGTTTATTATCAAACTCTTTTCCTCGGTCTGTATGAAACATTTGAATGTTATGCAAGTTACCTTTAATGCTTGCCAAAGCTTTATATACCAGGTCAGCTGTCTTATTTGGACCAGCACTATGGCCAATAATTTCTCGGTTGAAAAGATCGACAAATAAGCATACGTAATGCCATTTTTTCTCGACACGGACGTATGTTAAATCACTTACAACTACTGTTAATGCTTCTTCTTGGTTAAACTGACGTTGTAACTCGTTTCGGGTAGGAGCTTCATTACTGGATTGTTTATATGGCTTGTATTGTGCCACCGTATAATTCGATACCAAGCTTAGTTGTTTCATAATCCGACCGATTCGACGACGAGAAACGATCCAGTTTTGCTTCTTTAACTCTACTTTGAGTTTGCGGGTACCATAGTTACAACGACTTCCCTTAAAAATGCGTTGAATTTCATTGGAAAGCTCCACTTCTTCTCTTTCATGGGCTTCTTTTTCGCACAAATTGGCTTGATAGTAGTAACTACTTTTGGGTATATGGAGGACGTTACACATTGCTGATACTGAATATTTGTGTGTGTTATTTCGAATCACATTTATTTTCGTCCCATGATCAGCGCAGCTTGCTTTAAAATGTCATTCTCCATCATTAAGCGTTGGTTTTCTTTGCGCAATCTCATTAATTCATTCTCTTCCTCTGTACGATTATCTTTCGCAGAAAAGGATCCAGTTTCTTGATGATTTTTAATCCAACGATCTAATGCGGATGGTGTGATTTCATACTCTCGGCAGATATCCGCACGGGACTTTCCATTTTCATATAGCTTTACTAATTGAAGTTTAAATTCAGCTGTAAAAGTTCTACGTTGGCGCGGCATTGTACCAAGCTCCTTTGGGTTAGTATGTTTAGTGTACTAGCCCTTATAAATTCTGTCCAACTTAGTGTAGCCGATTCACTCTGTTAAGACAAAACCTTGTAATGAATTACTTACTTGTAATTTCGTTTCTAAAGGCTTTTCATTGTTATTTACAGAAACATCTAATATTTTCACATCACGAAAACCATTGTTAGCTATTCCAACTACAACTGATTTATTATCTTCATTTGAAGCAATTGTACCAATCTCCAAAGGTGGATTAAATTTCAATAAAAAATATATAGCACCAATAATTATTACGAGAATAAGCATTCCAGTAACTTTCCAATTTAACCCGCCCGCTAAATCTGCAAGAGTGCTCCCGTGAATACTACTAGATGGATTTTTTAATTCTTGTTGTCTCATTTTTTCTCTTTTCACTTCAGGAGAATCTTTGTCATTTCGCATTTTATCACCCCTTCTAATCTAATCATTCATTTAACTTATTAAAGTTTATGTTAAGTTTTAACCCTCTTATTATCTACGAATGGCTATGTTAATGGTTTCATAAGAATTCTTAATCAACTAAACGGCCATTTTCTTCCATAAGCTGTTTTTTCAGCTATTACAGGAATGCTCCCTCAATAAACAAACACTTATCTCTTAATTACGCAGTTTTTCTCAATATTTCTAACCAACTCATATAACTTTGTAGATTAAGTTAGTGTGAAAAGATTAAAAATAAGCAGTTTACGAAGAAAATGAGCGCAAGAAACTAGCCAACCTTCGGTTTATTTCAAAAAGTTGGATAAATAGGTATGTACGCACCAATGGATGTCCACATCTCTTACGGGGGTCTACCCTCCCAAGTCTCACAGAGTCTACGCTCCTACATTCCTTCGTTCAACCTTTCCATAAGGTGGATGTCGGTCATGCTGCCATACAGGATCATATCTTGTCCTTACGTTAGTTCCGTTGCCGACTAATCCCATGCTGATTTTGTCTGTTCATCTGTTCAATTCTAGTTGTTAAAAGTTAGTTTTATACTGATTAAGCTGCTATTGGTTCTTGGATAAATGCATGCATATGAGGGATGTCCTTCAACATCTTCTCCTCTTGAAACACAAACTGTTTCTTACCAATAGAGAAGAGTATGCGGATGAGCTTATTACACAAAGCAATTAAAGACTGCATCTTTTTCAACGGATTATCAGGTCTCGTTGTGTAGTAATGATGTAGGGCTTTAAAGGCTTTGTTCTTGGCTACTAGAATCATAGATGCCCGGAATAACAATGCTCGTAATTTCTTTCGACCACGTTTGGTTATTCTGGTCCTCCCTTTATGCTTACCTGATGTATTTTCTTTTAAGCTAAGCCCTGCCAGTTTGGTTATCTGGCGAGGATGATTGTATTCACTCAAATCGCCTACTTCAGCGAAGAAACCCGCCACTGTATCCCGGCCTATACCTGTTATGTCTAACATTTGATCAACACCTGGAATATCTTGAAGTAGTGTATCCAGGGTTTGGTCAAGCTCTTCGAACTTGGCTTGAATAAGTTCATATTTTTGAACTAATGTTCTTAATTCCATTCTAGCCATCATGGAACCTTGACGAATGCCAATCGAGCGATTGGCGGCTTCTTTCAAAGCACAAATCTTCTTTATTCCTATACTTCTTTTCACTGCTTGCCTTAGATAATCCAATAATTCTTCCTCTGTATATTCGCTAAGTTCGTGTGGTAGCGCTTCTAGTTTTAATAAGTGAAGAGCTGCCTTCCCTTCCCAACTTTTGAATACCGTAAAGAACTCTGGAAAAAATCTATCAATCCAATTGTGCATCTGTCCTTGTACAATCTGTAAGTCAACAGTTAATAGATCACGTAATTTCTTAGCCACACGCAGTTCCGCGAAAACCCCTTGTGGAATAGTTGGTTCGGCGTATCTACCATCTTTGACTAGTTGCGCAATGACTTTTGCATCTTTTACATCATTCTTTGTTGGGGAGTTATCGTCTAACTCCTTACTGTGCTTAACATGTAGAGGATTAACCGTCACAAACTTAATCTGTTCCTCTTTTAAAATATGAGCTAAATTAAGCCAATAATGGCCTGTAGGCTCCATGCCAGTAATGACAGACTCCATTCCGCTCGTCTCTTTTATTTGATTAATCCACTTAATAAATGTCCTAAATCCTTCTTGTGTATTATCAAAAAAGCAAGTAGAACCTAGCTCCATTCCACGATAATCCTGTGCTCTAGCTACATGATGATGTTTCGCGATATCAATTCCAATTACTAAAGTCTTAGGTGTAATTTGAGCTATTTTATGATTTTGGTTATAATTCATAGTGAGACCTCCGAGTAGATGTTTTGTCCTTTTAGCGCGCTAGCTTTGGACATATTTATCTTATCAAGAGGTCTTTTTTCATTCAAATCGCATTTTAAGTTATTACAGGAATGCTGCCATGTTTCTACCATAAGCAATCTTTTCATTTATTACAGGAATGCTGCCACTATAGTGCCATATGAAATTTAAACAAAAGGGCAATAATCCTTATAGGATCATAGCCTCCATTAAATATGGTGAGGGAAAAACCTCACAAGCTATTGATAAAATGCTTGCAAGATTAGATTTAGAATATATTGATTTGCTTTTATTACATCAGCAGTTTGGTGACTATATAGGTGCGTGGAAGGATATGGAGAAAGCAGTGGCTGAAGGCAAGGTAAAGGCTATCGGTTTGAGTAATTTTGAGTCTGACCGCTTGGAAGAATTATGTGAAGTCGCTACGATTAATGAATAATTTTCATTCTTATTATTGACCTAAAGAATTTATTTATTCGCTTTTTAGGAGGCAACCCTCTATGATATTGCATTAACTATTAGTGAAAATGAAATTAACAGTTTCAATTCAATCTTCTTTTTACAGTCCGATTATTGAATTTCTAAGTAAATAACAACATTGGAGGAGGTTTATGCTTAAAAGAGAGATAGTTTTTTATCAATCTAACGAGTTTGGAATATCAACACCAAACTGGACAACTTTTATAAGGCCTGTCTCTTTGAATTCTACTGGCGTTAAGTAACCGAGTGTTCCATAAATTCAAATATAGTTAAACCAATGAAGATAATCATTCCATTCCAGTTTTAGTTGTTCAAGAGAAGTAAAATGGGCTCTATTTGCGAATTCCATTTTGAAGAATGCATATGCGGTATGTCCTTTAACATCTTTTCCTCCTGAAATACAAATTGCTTCTTCCCAAAAAAGAGAATCCGTATCTATTTATTACACAAAACAATTACAGACTGCATCTCATTTCAACCGATTATCAGGTCTCGTTGTGTAGTAATGATACTGGGCTTTAAATGCTTTATTCTTGGCTACTAAAAACATGGATGCTCTAACTCGAAACAGTAGTGCTCTTAGTTTCTTTCGGCCACGTTTCGTAATTTTGGTTCTCCCTCTATGCTTTACTGAAATATTTTCTTTTAAATTTAGTGCCTCCAATTTGATTATTTGAAGAAGATGATTATATTCACTCAAATTGCCAACATAAGCGAAGAAACCCTCCAATGTATCGTGTCCAATGCCTACTGTTTTTTTCTAACATTTGTTCATCGCCTGGAATATATTGAAGTAGTGTATCCAGGTTTGGTCAAGCTCTTAGAACACGGCTTGAATGAGTTTATTTAGCCATCATGGCACACCGTCGGATGCCAATCGTGCGATTGGCTGTTTCTTTTAAAGCTTGAATCTTCTTAATCCCTATACTGCGTTTCACTGCTTGCCTAAGGTATTTTATTAATTCTTCTTCTGTATATCTAACTATATCTAACCAATTCTTCTGGTAATGCTTCAAGCTTAATAAATGAAGAACTGCCTTCCCCTCCCAACTTTTAAAAATGGTAAAGAACTCTGGAAAGTATCGACATTTCACTTGTGTACCTGGCCTTGCACAATTTGTACGTCCAAATTTAATAGATCACGTAATTTCTTAACCGCAGTTCCGCAAAACTCCTTGTGGTATCGATGGTTAGGCATATCTACCATCTTTGACTAGTTGTGCATTGACTTTTGCTGTTGGAGAGTTATCACCTAACTTCTTACTGTGCTTGACGTGGTAAAGGGTTGACCGTTACGAACTTAATCAGAATATGAGTTAAATTAAGCCAATAATGGCCTGTAGGCTCCATTCAAGTAATAATAGAATAGACTCCATTTCTCATGATTAATTTATTGATTAGCCCAAATAATAGAAGTACTAAATCCTTCAAGATTACTATCAAAAAAACAAGTAGAACCTAACTCTAGCTACTTGATAATGTTTGACAAATTTAATACCAATCACTAAGGTTTTAGGTATAATTTGAGCTATTTTATGAACGAGAAAAAAGACCCCAGGTAAACCTAGAATCTTTTGATCGTTTAATTATTTGTTCTTTATATAATTTTGATAATTCTTATTACCACCAGAAAGATTATAGATATCGTGAAACCCTAAGTTGCGCATAACATTTTGTGCAGCATTGCCAGTTACTCCACCATTACAGTAAGTTACTGTTGGCAAATTGGGATCAAGTTCTTTACATTTATCACGCAATTGACCTAATGGTATATTTATTGCCGTCGCCACTTTTGATACATTATATTGTTTTGGTGCCCGTGTATCTATAACTTGAAATACTTCTCCCTTTTCTATTCTCTCTGTTAGTTCCTTCGGTGTAATTAGCTTATTTTTCTTTTCAATAGCATTTTGCAAAGCCATTCCAGTGTACATTACTGGATCTTTTGTTGTACTGAATGGTGGTGCGTAGGCAAGATCTAGATGGAATAAGTCTTCTGCTTTTGCCTTAAACGTCAGAGCTGTTACAAAGACATCAATTCGTTTATCGACTCCTTCTTCCCCTACTATTTGTACACCTAAAACCCTGCCAGTTTCTCTATCTGCAATTGCCTTAATGACTATTTCTTTTCCGCCAAGGTACTCTGCTCTTGCTGGTTTAATATTATGAAGTATTTCAATATCATAGCCTTCTTCTAAAGCTTCCACTTCATTCATACCTGTTTGACCAACAGCTAAATCGAATACACGTAGTATACCAGTGCCTAAAATACCTCGATGTTCTAAAGAGCCACCTGTTATTACATCTCCAGCTATTCTTCCCATTTTATTAGCTGTACTTCCCAATGGACGATAGATAGGTTTTCCTGTAATTACAGAGTAACTTTCAGCAACATCACCAACAGCGTATACATCAGGAAGGTTAGTTTGCATTTTAGTGTTAACTGCGATTGCACCAGTAGCACCAATTTCTACTCCGATATCCTTAGCCAATTGAGTGTTTGGACGAACCCCTGTTGCTAATATCACAATATCCGTTTCAATTGATTTTCCTGATTTAGTTTGTACTTCTTTCTTACTTATAGCAGTTACTTCATCATTTAAGATGAGGTTTACTCCTTTTTTCACTAAATGTTCTTCCACGCGAAAAGCCATATCCTTATCAAGGTGAGCCATTACATGATTACTACGTTGAACTATTGTGACATCTAAGCCCCGATGAGTTAGTTGCTCAGCCATTTCCAAACCAATATATCCAGCTCCAATTATTGTTGCTTTCTTTGGCTGATTTGTTTTCATATATTGATCAATGGCTGCTGTATTTTGCATCGTACGAACCTGGAAAACATGCTCACTTTCAATGCCATTAATATCAGGAGTTATTGGAGAAGCTCCTGTTGCAAAAACTAGTACATCGTATGTGTCTTCTTTTATTTCATTTGTATCTAAGTTCTTAACTTGAACTTTCTTCATCTTTGCATCAATGGAAGTTACTTCGTGACGAGTAAAGATATCTACGTTATAACGCTTTTTAAACCAAGCTGCACTTCTCGGGGTTAATGTTTCCAACTCATCTACTTCTCCACCTAGAAAATAAGGAATACCGCATATGGAATAAGAAATGTCGTAGTCCGCATTATATAGAGTGATTTCTGCATTTTCATCGTTCCTACGTGCTTTTGCCGCTACAGATGTTCCTGCTGCTACAGATCCGATAATAAGTACTTTCATGATTAATCCTCCAAAATTAGTATCAATATTCTTTGTGTAATTAACTATCCCTTTTCAATTATGAAAGTATAGAAAGCCACAGATATAAGCCGATTAGAGTTATCAAAAGAGTTGGAATAGTTAAGACAATACCTGTTTTAAAATAAGTCCCCCATGATATTTTTACGCCTTTTTGAGATAAAACATGAAGCCATAACAATGTTGCTAATGAACCGATTGGTGTAATCTTAGGACCTAAATCTGAACCAATAACATTCGCATAAATTAACCCTTCTTTTATTACTCCAGTAGCACTTGTATCTGCAATTGCTAAAGCATCAATAAGTACCGTTGGCATATTATTCATAATGGAAGATATAATAGCCGCGATGAATCCCATACCCAAAGTTCCTACAAACAACCCTTGATCCGCAGCTTCTTGAATAACACTCGAAAGCAGGTCAGTTAAACCAACATTACGTAATCCATAAATTACGACATACATCCCAATTGAGAAAAATACAATTGCCCATGGAGCTCCATTCACTACTTTCTTAATAGATACCGCAGAGCTTCTTCTTGCAAATACAAGGAAAATAATCGCAATTACACCAGCGATGAGTGAGACTGGAATCGACAGGAATTCGCTCACGAAATAGCCAACAAGCAAGACTGCTAAAATCAACCAGGATAAACGAAACATTTTTAGATCTTTAATTGCATCTTTTGGTACTTTTAATTGGTTTAAATCATAAACCTTTGGAATTCTTTTACGGAAGTATAAATACAACACAAGGATACTCGCTAATAAAGAAAAAATATTAGGAACAATCATTCGGGATGCATACTCTACAAATCCTATATTAAAGAAATCAGCTGAGACTATGTTCACCAAATTACTTACTACTAAAGGTAAAGATGTAGTATCGGCAATAAAACCACTTGCAATGATAAACGGAAAAACCATTTTCTCGTCTAACTTTAACGCCCTAACCATCGCTAAAACGATTGGTGTTAAAATTAGTGCTGCCCCATCATTTGCGAAAAACGCTGCAACAATAGCCCCTAAAATAGCAACGTAAACAAACATCTTTAAACCGTTACCACCAGCCGCTCTTGCCATATGTAAAGCTGCCCATTCAAAAAAACCAATTTCATCTAAGATTAATGAAATAATAATGATAGCAACAAATGCCAGTGTTGCATTCCATACAATACCCGTAACGTCAACGACATCATTGAAATCAACAACACCAACTAGAAGAGCTAATATAGCCCCGCCACATGCTGACCAACCAATTGAAAGATTTTTCGGTTGCCAGATAACTAATGTCAGTGTTATTAAAAAGATAATTATAGCTAATAAAGTATGTAGCAAAGTTTTAACCTCCGTCAATTACATATAATTCTCAATCCATTTTTCTCTAGCCAAACAAACTTATCTCGTTCACTCGGTACATGTTTTAAAATATCTTTTGTCAGTAAGTAATATTCACTTTCTGTATTTAGAGAATAGACTACCCATTGCCCTTTTCTTTGTTCTTTTACAATCCCAATATCCCTTAACTTTCTAAGATGCTGACTGATTGCAGGTTGGGACATTTGAAAAATTTCAACAAATTCACATACACAGCATTCTTGTTCAGCTAACATGTTCACCATGGATAATCTGGTTTTATCCCCTAAAAGTTTTAGCACAATTGCAGTCTCTTTTAAGTCTTGAGATTTGTCCTCTTTCATAATGATTACGACCACCTTTCATAGGTTAATTTACCATATAATTATATGCTTATATATTAATGAAGGAAAAGGGTAAATGTCAATACTAATTACATCTACCCTTTTTGCTCATTTATTCATATTTATATTTATTCGTATATTAGGAGCAACAAGTGTCTGTATCACAGCTATTAACACTTTTAGCATTTACGAAATTCACACTACAAACCCCTGTTTCAGGTAAATCTAATTCTACTTTTTCCGAAGCTTCTATATCCCCTGCCATATATGCAGCTATTGAGCGTACCTGTTCATACCCTGTTGCCATTAAAAAGGTTGGTGCCCTACCATAGCTTTTAGATCCAACTATATATAGGTTCTTCTCCGGTTGTCTCAATTCTTTTTCACCATGAGGACGGACTGTTCCACAGCTATGAAGATTAGGATCAATTAAAGCAGAAATAGCTGCTACACTTTCTGTAGCAAAATCAACATTTGTTCGTAATTCATTTAAGAAAGAATAATTAGGTCGATTTCCTGTGTTGACGATGACTTCATCAATTGAATCAATTTCAGATATTACACCATTTACTTCTCCATTAACCGTTATTGTTGTGTTATTATTCTCTCTCAATTGCTCAATTCTAAAAGAAGTATGCACTTTAACAATCCCTTTATCTACCATTTCATGAATTCTGCTACCTAATAATCCTCTTGCTTCTAATGCATCCTTTTCTTCTCCACCATATGCATCCTCTACTCGTTCTTTCCGAATAATCCATTTAATTTCTGTTTCTGGATGCTCTTCCTTTAATTTCTCTAATTCAAGCAAAGCATTAATAGCAGAGTGCCCACTTCCTACGACTGCTACTTTTTTATTTTTGTAACGGTTGATATTTTCTCCCAAGATATCAGGTAATCCATAAAAGACTTTTTCCATTGGAGTTAGCTGGATTAGGGTTTCCCCAAGTACCAGTAGCATCAATGACTGCTTGTGCTTCAATAGCTTGAATTGCACCTTTCTGCTCTGTATAAATAACGAATGGAACATTCTCTCTGTTAGCTGTCTTCATTTTATCTGTATTTTTTTTACCTATAGAAATGACTTTTGTATTTAAAGCGATTACTTCTCGTATTTCTGGAATTTTTGATAATGGAATTAAGTAATTATCCACGAGTTCTTTACCAGTGGGTATTTCCTCTAAATTTGGTTTTTCCCATTCATATTTCTCTAATAAAGAAGATGCTGCTTTATCGATGTTATATTTCCACTGTGAGAATAATTTTATATGTTTCCAGGTAAGAATGTTTGCTCCAACTTCCGTTCCACCTTCTAAAATAATCACTTTTTGTTTATATTGAATCAAATGAGCTGCAGCAGCTAAACCTACAGGACCAGCACCAATTATAGCTATAGGTAAATCTAAATCCATTAATCTTTTCTCTTCAACAGCATAAGATGGTTGACAGCAGTTGGACAAAATTTTAAATTCAGACATATTTATTACACTCCTTTTATAAGTAATATTCTTGATTAAATAACAACTTTTCCATTAACATTACGTCTACAAATTTCCCTTTTAATCTCCCTTGATTTTTAAATAAACCAACCTCCCGATAATTTAATTTTCTGTAAAGACCTTGACCTAAGTTATTAATAGGAAATGTAAAGAGTACTATTTTATAAAATCCCTGTAATCTTGCCTCGTCTTCTAGTACCTGTAATAGTTTTTGACCAATTCCTTTACCTCTAAATTCCCTATGTATATATATTGAAAGTTCTCCTACCCCAGAATAGGCAGCCCTAGTATTATAAGGATTTATTGATGCCCATCCTGTGATTTTCCCATCTTCATTAACAGCTACAAATACAGCATATCTTCCCTGGTGAGCAGCAAACCAATTCTCCATGAAATCCTTTTCTTTTGTATCTTCCTCAAAGGTCGCTAATCCGTCTTCTATTCCTTGGTTATAGATTTCAAGTATTTCGCTTAAATCTTCTGCCGAAGCTTTCCTAAGCATTTTATTATCCCTCCTATTTTATTTGACTTAAACATTAATTGACTTTATCAAATATAATACCTAATGAAAGCCACCTATCTGGTGGCACAACTACCTAATCCATCGTTTTTATTCATTGCATCAAGCAATAAACTTAGACTTTCTAAAACTTGCGAATGCTTATCTTCTTGAATATGAGTAAAGATGTTTCCTAAGTAATCTAACATTTGGTTAGATATTTCTTCAGCTTTTGCTTCTCCTATTTCTGTCAAAGATAAAAGTACATATCTCCGATCATTTGGATCTGGAACCCTTAATATATATTGAAGTTCCACTAGTTTATTTACTTGTCTGCTTAAAAGACCAGTATCCATTATTAGCCTTTCAGCTAAAGTCTGAAGAGAAATATTTGGAGATTTGCCCAATTCATATACAATATGGCTTTGTGTTACTGTTATCCCACAACAATCAGAACCATCTTTTTGAAGAAGTCCAAAATCACGAACAAGTTGTTGTAGTAATTCTCGAATTTGTATTTTATCCTGTGTTTTCATTTTTCATCGCCTCTAACTTAGATGATAACGTCATCAATTGATAATGTCAATTAATTTTCTTATTCAACTCCCTCCGATTGATACGGATATCTCTCTAATGCTCACATATTCGGAGAATTTCATAACCCTTTTAATCGGATAATATACGATGTTCATCTCTTAGATGTTTTTAAAACAAAGATGTAATTCAGTTTGTTTTACATATAATCTCCAATAATCTTTGTGCCTCTTTTATTCCTTTTCACTATTAATAGAGAGATTTTCTCCATCTATTATGATTAATTATTATCACTCGTTTAATTGCTTTATTATTTTTCCGAAAGGTCTTTTTCCTTTTCACCGTTTTTTCACCATTTATATATATATATTGAGGTCTGTGAAAAAAAGTTAAAGGAGCGAGAATATGAATTTTTAAAACGAGCTTTTCTGAGTGTTAAGGCAAGGAAGGGAAAAAATCTACTGCAGATAATTGTGTTTTCTGTTATTTGCCTACTTGTGCTGACAGGCTTATCTATTCAAACAGCAGCAAAAAAATCCAGTGACTTGGCTAGAAAGCATCTTGGTGCAGATATGTGACATTACAGGTTGACATGGACATTAAGGGAGGAAATGCAATCGGAATCATCTGAAGGTGGTGGACGAGCTAAATTCACTGTCTACTCCAATTGATGTGGAAACAGAAGAAGAAACAGCAACCCAAGAGGGTGCCGGCAGAATGGGAGGGATGACTCAAGGTGATGTCACACTACAAGGTGTGACTTTTACAGATTCCTATACAGACTTTATGGACAGCACTGCTGAAATAGTCGAGGGAGAGCATCTTACAAGGAAAAAGCATTATTGTGGTAACACAAACATTGCCCAGCAATCAGATTTGTTGTTAAACTTTCAAAAGGAAGCTTTACTGTCACAGCAAAAAAAGAAGCTGTTCACGTCTAAATTAATCACATACGAAAAAAGCACATCATGAAATGGGATGTACTTTTATAATTTTCATAGTGGGAATTACATCGTTTAATCTATTCTCTTCTGTTTTTTCTGTTGACTCTAGATTGCTAATTTTGTGTTTATGTATCGTTTTAAAAATATTCCCCACTTTCAATTGAGAATTCCATTTGTCCTTTACTAAACTAGTTGTTAAACCTAATAATATAATCTCTGTTTCCTTCCCTTTTATATCATTATAAAGTTGTAATCGAATGGCCTGTGTTTTGTATTTAACAACAGCTTTATTGATTTAAATCAATATTATACACAATCTCAGCTGTTCCAGAATTCATTCAGATTCTTTTGGATTCTTCTTTTTGCATGGAAGAAATCACTGATTTCACCTATAGACGCTAATTGTTACGTTTTAGAAAATTGAATTGTGTATCTACTTGTCATAATTCTTCTCTATCTTAACTTGTTTCGATTCTATATCACTCAATTTTTATTATAAGTTTGCTTCGCCTTTGTATTTTTCTTTTTTCTCTTTATACACTTGTAATACATTATATCCTTGTGACTTTTCTTGTGACTTTCTCTACTAGTATAAGGCTCTCAATTTCTTCCTCTACTGTTTGTTTTCCTCTTGATAGTAATTGCAACAAGGAACTACTCAAATATCTAAAAATTCACTTTTTCTGCTTGGGTATACTTCCAATTGTTTCGGCGTTAGAAGCTGCCTCTACAACATGTGTTTTCCAAAGCAATTGGATTTACTAAACCTCCAAAAGTAAGTATCCCTGTAAGTGTAATCCGATAATAAATCTTTTTTACTAACCATCTATTTAATCGCTCCTAAGCTTTAATAGAGTAATTATATAAATTGTTACTTATAGCAGCATACTCCAAAAAAGTCATTCAACAATTTCCGACACTTAAAAAATCCTTCTGTTGGTATTAATTCACAAAATTTAGTTGTAAATGCAGCAAGAACAGCGTATTATTTTCGTTAAGTTATACGATTATCCTATAGAAAGAAGGCAAATTTATGCTTGAATTAGGGCTTAGAATATTAGATCGGTTAGGTACAAAAGAAAACATCACCTTTGGTTCTGTTTATGTTGCTTTAGGCTGCATTTATAAATTAGAAGAACAAATTCAGTATGTACGAAAATTTGCTGAAATAGATCAAGACTATGTTATGACTTTAAGAAAGTATGTGGAGAGAGAATCTAAGAGAACAGGAGATATGGAGATTGCTAAGAGCTGGTTAAAGGCAATCCGAATAGTGGCTTTTGAGAATAATGATAATTAAAAAAACTATTCAAACCTTACAAGGATAACGGTTCAATGCCATATAGTTGGACACTCTTGGAATTACCAGAAATCAAAAGAAAGATGCTTATTTGCCTAAACTATCAAATTTCATTTGGCTAATAACTCCGTTTTAATGATTTTAAATGTAGCTTCCGCTACAGCGTTATCATATGGACAGCACTTTCATGCTTAAAGAGCAGCCAACATGGAAGGCCGCTAACGTTTGGTCGATGACCTGGTTTTTAAAATTGGATTTGAGTCTAAATTTTAGACATAAAAAAATTAAATTTTAAGCTAATTGTCTTATTTGATCTTCTACTACCTGAGGAGTATTGTAATTCAACTATTATGTATTTTTTATCTGTTGTACAAACCTTCAATAAACGGAAACTTCCCTAGTTTGGCTGAGTTGTAGTCTGGATATTGTACATGATTTGCTTCTTCTTACTTAATATTGCTTGAAAGGACTCGATACAGGCCTTATCATAGGAACAAACTTTTTGGCAAAATGATTGAATAAAACCACGAGATTGAACGTATGCCGTATCTCCGAGCTTGTATATTGGGAACCTAAATCTGTGTGTAGAAGTAAACCTTTGGCTCGTTTTTGAATAGAGTAAGCGTTTCCTAAAGTAATCATTAATAAGTCTGTTGTTATGGAACGTGAAAACGAATAATCTACCATTTTCTTGGCATGGAAAATAAATCCATTATGAAACCCAGGTAACTTATACCGTAAGAATACAGATGATATTCCCTTAATCCTAAAGAACTGGCTACCATTTAAAAACAAAAGCTTCAGTAAAACAAGAAATTAAAATTCTAAAAGCAACGGACATATGGTTTTACTTTTTCATATTCCATGCCAAAGGACTTTGTAATTGAAATCAGCTTTAGGAATCAAAACGCCATATACGTTGCTTAATTCTTTCACAGACCCACCCTAAGAATACTGATTTTCTAATATCGCCATTATATTCTTTGCTTGTGTATATACATTCCCATACAGACACACACTAACTTTAATTACGTTGTAAAGAAGTAACTAAAATTCTAATACATGTTATTATGCTCCTTATTAGGGTTGTACAGTTTAAATAATTTAGCAACTAAATATCCTTTTCCGTTTAATAAGATTAATACACTTGTCTGTTTATTATATATTTTTTCAACAAATCGGATTTAACAGTATTAATCCAGCATTTATTCACTCACCATTCAACGTATAGAAGAAGGTATCGTGACCGTAAATGTAGTACCACTACCATAATTACTTTCCACCTTTATAGTACCTTCATGACTTTCTATAATTTGAAAACAAACCATTAAACCAATTCCTGTCCCTTTTTCTTTTGTAGTATAAAAAGGTTCCCCAATCTTATTCATCAACTCTTTTGGAATACCATTACCCTGATCTATTACTTTAACTTGAATATTGTCGTCAATTTCATAAATTTTGAGAATAATTTTTCCACCACTCTCCATAGAATCAATTGCGTTTTTGATTAAATTAATAAAAACTTGCTTGATCTTTGTCTCATCGCAATTAATGTATAATTCTTTGCTCTTGACTTGATTAATAATTTGAATATTATAAAAATTCGCTTGTGATGTTAGTAAAATTATTACTCCCTCTATTAGGTGAACTATATTATGAATTTCACGTCTTTCAGTATGTGGCTTTGCAAGGGTTAATAATTCGCTCGTGATTTGCTCAATTCTTGTTATCTCATCATCTATTACACTGTAATACATACCATTTTCTTGTTCTCGATTCATCAATTGAAAAAAGCCTTTAATTGCAGTTAAGGGATTGCGAATTTCATGTGCAATACTAGCAGCAAGTTCGCCTGCTACTCTCATTTTCTCTGAACGAACAATTATTTTTTCATTTTCTTTTTCCTGACTAATATCTAGAAAGGAATGTAAAATAGATGGTTCACCTTCAAAAAGAAGCTCCACTGATTTAATAATATAATGTTTTTCCTCGCCATTATTTAGAGTGAAATTATGATTAAGAACTGTACCTTTTTCTGTTAAATAGGAATATTCTTTATATTTTTCAAAGAATTTATGTAAATGATGTTTTTTATTGATGTTGTTACTGTTAATTAACAATTGTTTTTTGGCAATGTCGTTTATCAAAAGAATTCTAGAATCTCTTCTTATAATGATAGGATTAGGCAACTGTTCAAATACCATTCGAAGCTTTTGCTCACTTTCAGTTATAGCCATATTTTTTATACTTATTAGCTCATTCTCTTGTGCTAATCTTTTATTTATACTTTTAAGATTTCTATACTGTTTTTCTATACTTTTTTGTTTTTCTATTTCTTCTTTTGAAGGAATTTGCAGATAATTTCTATCATACAGTGGAGATGGAATATATTCACTATCTGTCATAAAATGAGTATGTGTTCTCATCAACTCGTTTTGAATGTAAGCAGAAGTAGTTTGACCATTATAAGCACAGACAGAAATTAAGTTACTTTTTAAGATAAACTCATCACTATTAGATTCAAATATTCGAAGTCTCTCTAAAGTTGATATATGGTCTGTCAATAGGACTTGCCCCCACGTTCGTATAGTACAACCCATCTCAAAATAAGGATTTAGTAAACCAATTAGATCCCCGGTTTTCTTAAGATTAAATTGATTATCAATAATATAGGTTTCTGTACTATCAACAAATATGAGTCTTTCCAATTGAATTGAATTATAGCCCATCATTCTAATTTTTTTAAAAACATTTTCAAATGATTCCTTCGTATCAACAAAAAGAATAACTTCATTATTTAATACTCCATCAAGAATAAAATCAACTGCATTATCTATATATTTGTCAACTTGATTAAATATATATAAAATATGAGACCCAGCTCTCATTTTTGGCGTTACATTTTTAAATCCTTTTTCAATCATCTTGAAATCTCCCAACTGACTATTTACTTTATTAAAGACAGTATTATACTTTATCAATATAGTTTACATGCAATAGATTTTAAAAATATTTCTGTATGAAATAATACATTCTATGTTTAAATACTAACACATTGTCACTTTAAATGATTTGTTTAATTTAATTAGAATAATTTTGGAAAATGAGCGATAACTCCAATAAGCAAGTATTAATCCTTTTTAGAATGTAATCTCATATAACAAAAAAACGTCTAAATCCATAAACGGTTAATACAAAAATTATATAATAGTTAAATAACATACCCCGGATTTATACAAATATATAGGTTTTTGATTTTGAGCCTACTGTCTAAAATTAATCCAAAAAAAGAACCTAAAAGGCATATAAAAAGAGGTAGAGGATTGATCCCCTACCATATTAAACTTCTTATACTTTTATAGCATCTTTCAAATTTTCCTGCTTTAAAAGGTGCTTTACTTGCTGCAATTTCAATTTCCTCACTTGTTTAAGGGTTTCGTACCTTTCTAGACACACGTTCACTGACAGAAAAAGCACCAAACCCTAAGATTTTTACTTTTTCACCATTTTTCATTCCTGTTTTATTGTTTCCATTACAGAGTCAACTACTTTAGTTGACTCTTTTTTTTGTTAGTTCAGAGCTTTCAGCTATAGTATTAATAAGTTCATAATGAATAAGGAGTTTTATTTCATAACCCTAAGATTTACTTTAATATTCTCCACTTTCCCAACTAATTTCTTTGCTAATCCATATGGAAACTCCTTTACTATTATAAAATGGAGCTTCTTTGAATCCTTTAGTAAATCGGCTGCTGCACTATCTAGTCTTAAGTATCTTTTCATTTTTATTAAATCCTTTAATCCACCATCAAGAGTGTCTATTAAAACGACTTCGCAATTTTTAGACCAGTTGACACATCTTCCGTTTCATCTGAATTAATTAAGAATCCATTTTGAACCCATTGAGTAAAATCTGAAGTAAGCAAATGGGCATGTTTGGGAACCATATCCCCGCCATCACCATTAAAACCATTGTCTCATTATCACCTTGGTGCATAAGAAAAACTTTCCCACCTACATCGTCACCAATAGCAATATAACCCTGTGCATTTTCTTGTGTTTCCCAAGTTTCATTTCTCTCCATTATATCTTGTGTGCCATAGATTAATATTCTACCATCAACAGACAGACCATTATTATCTCTCAGTAAATCCTTATAGGAATTGGGTAATTTAACCTTCATCTTCTCCTCAACAATTGATATTTCCCTTTCACTTGCTGGTGGCATTATGGATTGTCAACATTACCTTAGTATTCTCCGAACTTCTTAGTAGGCATAATTAAGCTGTACTGAATTGTCCATTAAAATTAATTTCCACTAGTTGCAAATACCTCACTTTCTCCTCATGTCCTTCTTTTTTCAATAATCAGAGGTTTCAACTTTAATTCAACTAGCATCGGCACAAAGGTACGAGGGGGAGCTAAAAAGAGGAACCTGATAAAGGAAGGAAATAATCCAATCGAACATTATTATAGAATAAATTGAATAATTATTGTATACAAAATTCTTAATAAAAGGTGGTGAAAAAAATGAGTGAAGATTCTCAAGAAGAATTTATTACCGGTGCTAAGTTGGAAGAGATAATGTTAGAATTAGAACAACTTAGCTCGTTATGTGAAGAAAAGTCAAAAAGTTGTACTTTATTAGAAAGCCAACGTTTTTACGAAGGTATGGCTATTGCCTATACAACAGTTGTTATAAAGCTTAAAAGTGATTTTGACTACATTGATACAAAAGTCATTAATGAACTATATAATGCATTGGAAAAGAATTCATAGCCATCTGATAATAACAATACATACTATGGTAATACTGTACAGATTGATAGTTGCTCTTTTTGTAATAAGAGTAAAGATGTTGTTGGGGAGTTAGCAATGGGACCTGGGTATCTATTTGCAGCGAGTGTTTAGAATTTGGCAAAGACGTCATTAAAGCTCAAAAATAAATGTAAAGCTGTAGTTATACTTTAAAATAAAAAAGTATAGCTTTTTTTCTTTTCACCTGTATTTTCTTTTCTGTTGGTGATACATCTATAAATTTCAAAAGATAATGTAAACAACATCTCTTCTTAAAATCTCATTAAAATGTATAGTCCTACTCCGTATCCAACTTTTCCAATTAGGAATTCATATTATCCTCAACAAAAGTCCCTATTTTTAGGTATTCTGCATGCAACACCTTCTCACTCTTCTTTTGGTAACTCCATTGATTTTCCAATTACTTTATATCCACTATTTTCAAGGTCTATTATTTTGTAGGTTCTTTAAATTATTCTACAATATTTAATTTATCCTGTTAAACCTCAAGCTAATAAGACCATTTTATTGATATTGCCCCCCCTTTTTAATGTTCAATATAATACAAATTGTTTTAATTTAAGTAAAAAGAGGTCCATCAAGAGGAGTAAAAGTGGAAAAGTGGAAAAGTGGTCCTGGGTTAAGCTATTATTTTTAAGGAGAGAGGACGAAAAAGAGGAGTAATGAAACCATTAACCCAAGGGTTGCAAAAATAAAAGGATTAGAAGTAAAAATGTTTCATGCATTCGATTTCTATACTGATATATTATCAATTCCATAAAATAAGACATTACAAATAAATAAGCAACCATTAAAATTAAGCCATAAAATCAAGAATGATGTTTTCTAAAAACCAATATTCGGAAATTGATATTTGATTTTCCCCTCCATATTGGGGGGGGTTATTTGTATAACTATAACTTTTTGTCTCTATTATCCAAATACATTTGATAAAACTAAATTTTCATAAGTTTGACTCAATTATAGCTATCAAAATAAAATCGAAGTGATTTAGGATAAGATGATGAACAAAATATCCTTGCTGAAGTTCCTAAGTCACATGAACAATAATACCTTGCCAAATTGGAAAATGATTACTTTAGAACTGCCGAAATTCAAAAGTCTTTAGAGTATAATAAAACTAATAGCATAAATGTATCAGCTGTTACCAAGTCTTAGTTTTCCTATTCAACAGCTGCTGTAACAACTGTGGTTTGAAACCGTATGAAAGGTACTTCAAAGAGAAAGAAGTGCTACAAGTCGTTGACCCACTTGATAATTCAAAAAGCTAGCTAAAGTACGCGTCTAATCCCTTGACTGATGCAGTAATAGCTGTTGCTGTTATAAAAAAGAATCCTGTTGGAAAGAGTCGGCAATTCAAATTCTTCGTAAGAAAATAAGAGGTGTCAAATTAACAGTTACTCCTAACAATACAGGATCAAATTATCCAGCAGCATACAGAGGGCTATCAAGATATTAAAACGTCATAATAGAAATTATGGATGATACATGAATAAAATAAGGATTATAATAAACATTGGTGGATGGATATACATTGCAAATCTAATATTAAATAAAATGTTAGCTGAACGAGTAAGCCCCGTTTGGCTTTTTGTCGTGTTATTTTTTATTAATTTGGAGCATTAATTAAGTTCTTTGTTGATTAAAAAAATGTTGTTGTTTCTGTCTTTCTTGCTCTCGGTGTTTTACCTCAAATTTTAACTGTTCATTCCAGTCTTTACCGGATTTATTATTAGGAAGTTCATGGTCAAAATCGTACATGCTGCCATCTTTTCGCTTAATCTGAATCATGCTTAATTTTTCTATAAAGGCTTTTCCACCAGCATCATTATCTACACATAGAGAAACATTATCAGGCGCATCTCCAAGCCTTTCCTTTGCCTTTATAACGTAATTAAGTACGGTATTATATTTTAGGCCCTCCATACTTATTAACCAGGTATCTTGAATTTTTCCTTTATTTAAAGTCGCATAACTCAAAGCATCTACAGAAGACTCAAACATTTTTAAGTTTTTTGGTTCTCCATTAAGGAAGTTAAATCCATAATTGGCCGTTGAGTTTTTCTGTATAGACTTCCAAGACCCTCTTTTAAATTTATCATAGTGGACCGTTCCTTGTTCGCTGCATCCCATCACATTTTCATAATCTTTCCACAAAAAAAGGACATTATTTTTTTTGTCCTGTTTAATGATTCCCTGATTGTAAAGATACTCCACTATAGCACTGTCAATTTTTCTTTCTTTAACAAGATAATCTCTTGCTTTATCAAACGTATCAACTTCATTTTCTGCTGAATACTCATAAGGTTCACTAATAAACTTAACGTTTTTATTATTTTGATATTCATACTCCTTATTTAATAGGCTGTTCATAGCCCCCATAAAGTTAGTTTGTTCGATTTCTTGAACAAAGTTAATCACATTACCGCCTTTTCCTCTGCTGTTCCAATAAAATGCGTTTTTTCTTCTGTCTATCACACAACTATCATGTTCTACTAATCGGTAATAACGTTCGTTATCACTCTTTACATCGATTCCGTTTTGCTCACAATAATCTATAATATCAATTGCTTCCGCATGTTTAATTTGTTCTTTTGTAAAAGCCGGCATATAAAATTCCTCCTAATAGTTAAGATCCAATAAATGAAGTCGCGTTCTTGATCACATTTGAAATTGCTTGTACAATGTTTAAATTAAATAGGCTTTCAAAGTTGAGCGCTCTTACTTGGGCAACCAAAAGCAACGTACTTACGATAAAAATAATTCGTTCTTCAAGAAAACCTGTTTTGTAATACATAACACCCAAACCAGAATGAAAAGCTTTGTCCAAAAAGGGTAATAACCATTTAACCCCTGATTTACTAAAGCTATCTCCAACTAAATGTAAAAGGTATCCTAGGTTGAGGCCGATTATAGGGCTAAAAGGCGTAAGGCTAACCACATTATTAGGATCATTGTTAGAAAAACGATAAATAGGCCCATTAGAGAATGCTTTAGGCCCCTATGACCAAAAAATCCTTTTATGAGATCAGAAATTCCCCTTGTTCGGCTTCCAATCCAGGAATACGGCTCATCTATATCTGGAAATACTGCACCAAGGGCAACGACTAAAGAAGTGGAAAGATGTGTTTTATACTGCATTTTGCTTCTCCTTTAATAAGATAAAAGAAAGAGCCACTTTTACTTAAAGCAGCTCCTTATCAATCCGAATATTATTAAGATGATTTTCTAACAGTATTTCTAGCTGATTTTGAAATTCCATGCGTTAGAACTCCTTTCAAATGAGTAGATCCGTTAGACAACAACTTATTAGTTTTGCTTCTAACTTTTATATCCATCATTTTGATAACGGACCAATATTCTAAGATGGCCTTTTCTGCTTCCTCTAAAGAATCAAAGGAATTAATACTCACAAGAAATTTTTGTCCTTTATAGTCTAAAATGCGATCCTTTTCATTTTCGTAATAATGCAGCTCATTAGCTTCTAATTCACGATGGATTAAGAAGTTATTATCACTTACTTTTTGAATTAAATAATCAGGTACATTTATTTCACGAGTTAGAATTAAAGCCTTCATATGCTTTGTTTTCATAAGATTTATTACTCCTCCTACCTTTGCATACCCATTCTTAAAGCCATTTGTGCCTTTCTGCCAGCTTCATTTTTAATATCTAATAAGTTGTGGTCTTTCCCTAGTCCTAAGCGTTCATTTACTTGTTGAAAATCCTTTAGCTTAGGGTTTTTAAGGACATTATGTTTCTGCATTTTTTCGTTAAAATCTTCTTTCGGTTCATTTTTAGAAAAAGCTAGATCTCGAATAAATTCTTTATCCAAAGAAAAATGGTCAATCGATTCCTGATTTTGAGCATTAGAAACAATATCTGATACTGTTCCTAACTTTACAGGTTTTGATTGACCATCATAAAAGTAGTATACATTTTTATTATCTATTCTCGGTTCAGGTTCCATACTTGTCATTTCACTGTTTGATAAGTGAATGCTATAAAAGTTAAAGGACTGGTAATTACCATTTTTCGTTGATTTTGTCCATTCCTCATCTGTATACATTAGCATTTTCACCTCTTCAGAAAGGGATTTTCCATCATGCGTTTTAAAATATATATTATCATCTGGAATTGCTTTTCCTGTCAGTTCACAATAAATTGCTTCTTCCGGATCTATTGGATACATTTTTACTTCTTCCTGCTTTATCTCTTGATCTGCAATCTTTGAATATTCACCATTAGTTGCATTTGCCAATTCGCTTTCTTGTACTTTTATACTGTTCAGTTCAATCCTAGTTTGTAACTTTGTTAGGGCTTTCCGGTCATTATCATAAGTAGTATCAATCCTGTCATATTCTAATTTATCTCGGAAAATTTGTTCTTCGATACCAGGTATAGGGTTGATATCTTTACTATCTTCTTGCCAATCTTTAATTTGATCTTTCAACTCTTTAAATCTAGGAATGTCTTTACCACGTAACAAATCATATAAGTTAGTTGAGGTGAATTCTTCTTTCGCATCAATTTCATTCCGGTATACATTGACTTCCTGCATAACTTGGTTTATTTCATCCTGGTTTAAATGTTTTTCTACAGCTTGTGTACGTTCAACTGTTCCATTAGATAGGTTTTCATAAAAATTATCTGACCAAGGATCAATATTTATATTTTTTCTAAGGGAAGCTTCATCTGCTATCAAAATGTTACTCATATAATGTAATTGTCTATCGTTAAATTGCGGCTTCACTTCTTGTTCATTTGCTACCTGCATTTCTTTTTCCTTTTCCTCTGAAATGACAGTATCCATAATCTCAATAAACTCTTTAGCCGTTTTATGAACACCTTCCAATGCCTTTTGTTTATCTTCAATCTTTTCTCCGTTTTGCGTCCATGTTGCGATATACGGAATAGCCTTTTCGGATGTATCCATTCCAAAATGTTTACACACAATATAGGAGGTTAATTCTGCTTGAAATTCCTTTGTAGCTCTTTCCATATTGTCATATTCTCCACCCTTAATGTGCAGCTTCGCATGAGCCAATTCATGAATAGAAGTTGCTAATGCTTGGGTTTCGGTGTTACGACTATTCATGACAATTTCTTTTCCATCTTTCCCTTGAACAAAGGCCCCTTTGGAAACTCCTAATTCTGTTACACCTAATTCAGATAGTCGCATATCTCTTATATCAATCTTTAATTCTTTAGAGACAGCTTCTATTCCTTTTCTTAAATGCTCGGTATTTCTACCTTCCTCTATTTGAAAATTAAACTGTTTATTCGGGAAGATTTTCGGTAAATCTTCAATTGGTGCATTGGTTTGGGATATATCAAATACATGACCAACTTTAAAATTAGCAATTTTTCTTGTTGGGATCTGACCGTCTTTAATCATTTTCTTTTCTTGTTGTGTGGCCTGTAAAAGTTGTTTCATTTCTCCATTAGCATTTTTAAATAGAGTAACAGGCGCATAACTTAATATTTGTATTCCCTTCTCACCATTTTGTACAGAATAGCCTTTATCCTTCCAATCTTTAAAGCTTGCAACTGCTTCAGCGCCTTCAAATTGCTGCTGGATAAGTGCTAAATTATTCGCTGAATAGGAATGAAAACGAGACATAAAGTCAGCATATTCTAAAACGTCTTCAACTGATTTTGTGTACTTTTCAATTTGCTGTAATGCTTTTTCGGAGATAGCTTGAATTTCTTGTTTTCTTTCTTTACTTGTTTTACGGTTATACTTTGGATTAGCCAACGATAACACCTCTTCTTTCATCATACTCAACAAAAAGGAATAAATTATTTTCTACTGCCTGATCAAATTGGTTCGCGTAGAATGCAATCCTTTCATCGGATACACTTACTTCTTTTCTTTTATTAAATACATAGTTAGCTAGAATCAATTTGTTTGATTCTGCATCGATTTCCTCAATCATGAATAGTTCTCCAACTGAATAATCGTTTTCCATTTCTAACATGTTCCTTTTCCTCCTAGCATTTTATTTAGTTTTTTCTCCTTTTTTAAATAGATTAGAAAGCATACCTTTCACCTCCTTTAAGGAATAAAAGACTAATAACTATAATTCATTTCTTTCCTGTTCCCAGGCAATTCTTTGTTGCACTTGTTCATGTTCTTTTTCTGCTCTAAATTTTGCATAATCATCATTTACAGCCTGTTCTAATTGGTGCATGGTTTTTCGACTTATCAAGGGCTTTTTATAGCTGCTATCTCTAAAACTTTGTTTATAATTCGGTTTATTTTTATAGCTGCCTTCTTCACTATTTTTTGTTGAATAAGAATCTTGATAATTTCTTTTCATTAATTCAGCAGCATTAGTTTGCTTTTTCATTTGAGCTAACAAGGCATTTCCTAGCCTTTTTTGAATGTCTTTCTTTTTATTAATTCCATAATCCTTATCCGCTCTTTTGGTATCTCCAAATAACTCTTTTCGATAGCTACTTTCTTCTTCTGTTTTTTCTAAGTACTCTTTGTAATGAGAGTTATTTCTCATTAAAGAATCTGTGATTTTATCAATTTTATTTCTGGTTTGATCCGTCACATGTTTGCTTCCGTATTGCCAGTGTTTTTTATTGGACGGCAGCTCACTATATATATCTTCTAACAAATTTTTTTGTTCTTGGTATTCCTTATCTGCATAAGTTTGTTTAATCTCATCCACTAATGTATTTCTCAATTCGGAAATCCTGGAAAGCTCAGCTGTACGATCTATTAAGAAATTCGCAAAAGTGCTTTTCATATTATCAATAGTCTTTTGTTTTCGTTTGCCTTTAGGAGCTAAATAAGAAAAACCATCTTCTTCTACAGTGAGTAATTCCCTAGTGTTTTTAAGCTCAACTGTTCCGTAATGAATGTGAATATGTTTTGTGTTTCGATGAATAGAAGCAAACCAATAACCGGACTCTATTTTTTCATCTTTAAACATACTATCCATCATTTTTCTACTAGCATATTGGATTTTCTTTTCATCTAATTCATTGGTTGCTGAATTAAGTAATTTCTCTTTTATTAAAAAATCATTATCAAAGCTAATAACATCTTGATAAAAGACAGATCCGTTATTTTGGGCCTTTTTAATTGTGTTATGAACTTGTTCCAGATCCTTTGTAGTTAAGGAATCTTTTTCAATAGAAAAAACACCTTCTTTTACTACTGAAGGTGCTTTTGGTTCACTTCTTGATTTTTCGTTTGGCAAGTTAGAAATAGAATGTCTTATTACATCTAACTCTTTTTCCTCATCAAGAGATAAATTCTTTTTCTTTTCTAAAGCATATTGCCGACTCATATAAGAGATATATTTACTAAAATCCGTTTCATTATGAAATTCATTTTTTGTTTTTAATATCGTATTGGCTTCTAATTCTTTTTCGGAAAGATCCGCTTCTTGATTTCCTAATAAGTACGCTTGCCCTTGTTCCATATCATATTTATTAATGACATGTTGAATCCTAGATAATCCCTTTTCTTCTTCAACGGTTAAATCCTTATTACTTTCTAACAATGCTTCTTTTCGAGTCATATAATTTACATAAGTAGAAAAGCTTTTGGCTTTTGGTGTTGTAAATTGCGAAGTTAAAATAACACTTGGTTTTCCCATCTAACCCCTTCTTTCTAGTTATATATGCCAATTAAATGCTTTGGGTCTTTCTTGCTTTACTTCCTCTTTAACTTCTTTAATTGCATCTGTATTTAACATATTGGACCTCTTTACATTAGTCTTAATCGTTGTTGATCTTTGAATTTTATTTTCTACATTTCTTTTTGCATCCTGGTATATATATGTTTCATCTATACTACCAATTGCTTTAACACCTTGTTCATGAAATCCACCAGCAACCATTTCTGTTAGGACATCAATATTCTTACTCATTGCGTTTAATTTTCTTACTATATTTTCTTCTTTACCTTCATCATTTTGATTATTGGATAAAGAAAGTAAAGCGTATCTAATTGCTTCTGCATAATTTTTAATGCCAGGGTTATTTTGAATTAGTTCATCCATTATGTCTATATGTGTTTGAGTTAAACGAATGTGTTTGCTGATTAATTTATCACTCATAACTTTTCTACCTCTTCACTTATATCAATACCGGTTGCAAGCAAATGGAAAAGACGATTATTACTATTAATGAAACTTTGTAAGGTTGCTTCCTGTCTGCTTAAAGTTGTAACCAAATTATCTACCGCATGATCAAATTTATCTTCTTTTAATTTTGTTAAACGTAACTCACAATCATTTTGAATTAGCATTTTTATATATTCGTTCCTACTGAATTTTCTACCTAACTTGTCGGATAATTCTTGCGCTCTTTTATCAATTTCTTTTATATAGACTAGATCAACATTGCTTACTTTAATATCCATTGCAATTCACTCCTTGGACTGTTACCGCTTTTTACTTGTTCAATTATTATATCTACAGCTTGATTTAAATTTTTAACATCCTCATCTTCATCTCTTATAACTAAGATTGCTCTTAATAGGTCTATATCATATCTAGAAAACAAACGAACTCCATTTTAAAACTAATAAGGTTGTTACTTCTCTTTTCTATTAATCGAGATAAATCAGAAACCTTCTGGACAGGTGTAAAAAAAGGCATTTAACTACTTAAAGCATTAGCTACATAACTGCCATTAAATTTAGCTATCTTATAATCTTTTAATAACTGTTCCAGGATTTTATTTTCATAAGCTGCTATTATATTTTTCTCTAAATCTTTTACATTAGTTATTTTGTATTTTGCATATACTTGATATCCTAACTCTTTCATTTGAGTATCTTCTAAACATTTTTTATCTTCATTATCTGGAACAAAGACAAATTCACTATTAGAACGCCTTTGAAGGAGCATTTTAATCTTTTCAAGGACCAATTTAAACACCCATTTCTTTAAAAGTACTTTTTTAGTAAAGAGCATAAGGAAACTCGGTGCCACTTTTTAAAAAAGTGGTCAAACAGGCTGTGCCTGTTGAGTTTCTAATAATTCTGTGAGGTGTCACTTTTTCACTATGAGGTATAGCGCTGGTATAGTCGGTGTATAGTTAAGGTATAGCAATTTCCCTCTTGCGGTATACTCTAAGACCACATTAAATTGCTGCTTTTTTCTCTTCTAAAAGCATCATCTTTTCGTTTAATTCATCTATATTTTGATTAGCTAAATCTATTTTTTCTTCAAACTGCTGAATTTTTGTTTTATTACTATTCACATCATTTTGTGTGGTGAATTTCTCCGATTCTGTTTGATAAGACATTTCAGTTTCTAATTTTTTAATCGTTTTATTTACTTCTTCAATAGCTAAGTTATTTTTGCTAATTTCCTTTTTACTTTCTTCTATTTGCTGTTCAATCTCTTTTTGTTGATAGCTGATATACTCTATTTGATACTGCTTTTCTGTACCTATTTTCAGCTCATTGTTTTCTATTTTACTGTTTTCATTGACATAAATTTTTACTTCACGATCATTTAAATCATCTACTTTTTCTAATTCAGGATGAACATATTCCGGTTTAATCGTTGTAGATAAGACAGAATAACCTTCCGGTATTCCCTTGATAATAGCGACAACATAATTATCATTTACTTTTGTTACTTCTACCTCTAATTGCTTACGGTCTTTTATATACTGACTGGATATTTGATATTCAATGTTGGATAAACTACTGTTTGAATTGCTTTTCTCAATGGAAAAATCTAATCGCATAAACTGCTTTTCTGGATTGTATTCTTTCTTGATTAAGGCTAATTCAATACCGTTATTTATAGGATAATGTTCATTCACTTTCGCTTCTGCATAAGAGTAATTGCCGCCAAAGATCATAGGAGAAATAAAGATGAATAAGAATGTTGCCACAAATAAACCAAAGCAGGTTAAATATAAACGCGTTAAACTTAACTTAAACTTCTGCTTTATCATATCTTTAAATTGAATTGCCTTTTTTCTAATTGCTAGTAGTTTTTCCTTCAAATGACTTTCTCCTTTCTTCTTTTCACAACTCGTACATTCGGATCAATATTCTCAAATTTTATGTTTCGATATTTTGGTTTTTCATCCTGGTTATTTGCTTTTTCACGTACCAATAACCATACAACTTTGTTTCCGTAATTTAGGTCAAACCACTCTGCCTTGATTTCAATTGTCTGTGTTGGTTTCGCATTATGATAAAAGACTAGATAACAATTCTCTTCTGAATAATCATGTTTGGGTGTTAATCGATCAATTGTGGTCATCAACTATATCTCCATCCTTAAAATTTTAATTAATCGGGTAATAGGTATAATTATTTACTTTTATTTGTCCTTTTTTATCTTTCATTAGTTCCATTTCTACTAAGCTATGTTCCGTTGTTTTTCCTTCTGTTCCTTGTGTTTTATAGGTAACATCTCCAATCATTTTTGTTTGATCCGTGGAAGAATCAAATCCTGAAATGTATAGAATCACGTTACTTACTTTTACGGAAAAAGTAGGATCAGAACTTAATTGAGAAGGATCATTATCCATACTTTCTGGTGCTACTTGGTTTAATAATTCTGCTGAAGTAATAGGCATTAACTTTTCCCTACGTTCGTTTATGGTGTTAGTGGAATAGGTTAAATAATCTGTTATAAATTCATTGGCTACGGTTTTAAAGGCTTCTTGTAGCTCTAATTCTGTTTTAGATAGCTCTTTTCTTTCCTGTGGATCTAAGCTTTTTATTTCATCTTGTAGGCCCTGTATTTCGCTTTGTAATGCTTTTATATTGGTTTCTTTTTCTTTTAATTCTTTATAAAATTCATTCGAGGAAACAGCTTCTTTTGCATATAGATTTTTATAGAGTACTCCATTCAGTATCAAGGATAGAATTAAAAAAAAGGCTATAATATATAGCCTTTTTCCTGATTTCTTTGTTTTATTAATGTTCATATTTATACTGCTCCTATCTCTTATTTAACAACTCTTCTGATGCTATCAAAGTGGGAGGACCAATAAGAATCTGTCCAATAATGATAGCCAATACCGGACCCATTAGAGTCATACATTCGCGTTTCATCTACATAAATTCCTACATGGCTTATATGATCCGGCGCCCCATACGTCCCTTTAAAGAAAACTAAATCACCAGGTTTTGCATCTTTAATGTCTATCTTTTCGGTTGCTGCCCATTGTTGAGCTGCAACGCGTGGAAGGGTAATTCCTGCTTTTCCAAAGGCATATTGAACCAAACCAGAACAATCAAACCCCATCGAAGGCGTATATCCACCCCAGGAATAAGACCAACCAATATATTTAATTGCTTCATCCATTACTATTTTAAAAACATCATCCCCAACGGGGATTTCTGCACTTCCTGAAGCAACATATTGCCGGACTAAATCAGCGTAATAATAATTTCCTCCATTATTATATAAGTACGTTTTTCCTTTAGCCTGTGAGACAGCATTGATATAAGAATAGGTAGCTCCTGAAGTATTTCCAAGACTAGGTGCCACAACATCTTTAGAATATTTTTCTGCAACATCGGTAGAATGTTCTTCCTTATGGTTAGCTAAATAAGTCACATAATTTCCACCAAAGTTATACGATTGAACCATAGCCCAAGGATCAGTTAAACCTAGTGCTTCTGCATTTGCTTTAATGCCTGCCAAGTATTTAACCCCTTGTTTGATACTAGATTGAGGATCAGAAATGCTTCCTTTACCGCCTCCTGTACTTTCAGAAGACTGCATAACATCGTTCCCTTCCCCATGCGTTTCTACCTCAATAATAGCTAATATATAGGGAACTAAATCTTCTACTCCTTGCTCTTTTGCTTCCTTTTCCACTGTCTCTTTCCATTGTAAGGTTGCTTCCGAAAGATTCATTCCAGTAGATCCACTAAAGGAACCTGACTTACTTCCTGAAGTTCCTGCAATAGCTGCCACCGCAGCTATTATTAGAAGAATAGCCAGAGCTATAAGCAAAAACTTTACATTGAAAAGAGCTAGTATTTTCTTAGCTATTCGGACGGTTTTAACGACCCCTCTAACCGTACTAACCGCGCCTTTTACCGTACTAACACCACTATTTTGTTCCATCTTATTGGCCACCTTTGAAGCGTGCTAATTGGTCATGTTCAGGATCAAAGGTGACGGTATAGGACTCACTGGAGGACGTTTGAATAATAGCCTGTCCAATCTTTAATTCTGGTAACATGGAATACTCGGTATCTGTTAAAGAGTCTCCAAGTACATCTTTCATCCTTCCCATTACCGAGTTATCCAGGTTTAAAAATACTTTATAGGTAGTTAATTCAAATACTGTTTTAATAATAGCTACACTCTTATCACTTGCACTTTCAGGAAGAATTTCATTTGGTGATTGAGTTGCAAAAAACACACCCGCGCTAAATTTACGCATTTCTCTTTCAAAAGAAACGACATATTCAACAGCAAAAACATTGTTAGAATTAATAATGTTATGGCACTCATCTAATAGGACCATGAAATAACGAAGATCTTCATATGTTACTTTTCCTTCTTCTAATAAATGCTTCATCTTACGGCCATTTTTTAATGCGTGATTCCAAATGAGCGTTAATGCGGTGAATAATTGGCAGTTAAAAACGGGCTTGTCCAATTGCGAAATACCATCAATATCAAAAAACACAATTTGTTCATTTTCAAAGTTGCTTAGTCTTGAATGTCCATCAAATAAAGGACCATATTGATTCACCATTTCATTTACCATAATCTGAATCATTTCTAATGTTCGGATACGTTCAGGCGTTGGCTTGCTGTACTTTACAGCTGTTTTTAAGTAATGACTAAATTCACTCATAATCGGGTATTGTTCCGGTCTTAAACCCGTTATTTTAATGGTTTCTGGTCTCATTTGATAATCAGGAGACAAAAGTCCTTTGTATACATAAAAAGATCTTAGAAGCCCTTTAAATTCGGTTACTTCAATCTCGGTAATTTGAGGATTTAAGAAACGAATCATGTTAGCTACTTTGGAGATATGCTGCATAAAAGAGCCTAGCTCATCTACTTGATCCCCTTGTACATTCGTCATAGTCGCAAACACTTCCAATGGATTGATACCCCCATTTGATAGGTCAATTATTTTACCATTTTGTGATTTTACTAGTTCGTAATAATCTCTTGCTTTATCAAAACCACGAATAAAAGCATTTTTAGCAACCAGCCCTTCTTCTAACATTTTCATAAGTGTTGACTTACCAAATCCCATTTTCCCTAATACAAATCCGTTAAAAGAACGTCTAGTTTGCGTGGAATAAAATGGATCTAGCAAAAAAGGCCCACCTGTGGAGGTTTGGCCTAAGTAAATTCCTCTTGGATCTTTTAAAGAAACATGGTGAAAAGGGATTCCTCCACCTACAGAAGCAGAAGGTAGTGGCTTTCCTGGTCTTGTATCATTGAACTTTGTTTGTTGTTCATAACTAGTAAATAAAGACATCCATTCTTGCTTGCTTTGGAATAAATAAATAGTTGTTTTATGATTCATTCCATTCAATTCTTTTTTGGTATCACTCATTCTTTTTTCTAATTCTTCAAAAGAAAAATCATAGAAGAAAATACGACAATGAGCTACTTTCACCACTTCTCCACCTTGGGTAATGCTTTGGGCAAAGCTTCTTAAATTTTGTAGTTCATAATTGGCATCGTCTCGATCCGTTGAACGTCTTTCCGTATCTTGTCGATCTCTTAATTCACCAATAGAACGGTTGATATCCTTAATTACTTCTTCCTTGTTTGCCGTTGCCAGGTCTAGAGTTGCAATGGTATTTTCGATATTCATAAGATTAACTAGCCATAAAGCACTAACATCTTCTGCAAACTCATACACATGTAAACAGCCTATATGTGCATCCCCAGTGTTAATATATTTTTCTCCAAATCGTACGCCGCCTTTCGGCTGTATTTTCGAGATGAAATTAAGATCATAACCCTGTTCTTTTAAACTTACTTTCTGTTTTTCTTTTAATCTCATGTTTTCCTTCCCCCTAGACTTCTGTATTCATGTTATTTAAACGAATTAAAATGTTCTCTACATTGTCTCTATCTACAAGCTGTAAATCGTACTGTTTACCACCTAATCTCGTCATATCTCTAACGCGAAGCTCTAACTCTTTTTGACTTTTTCCGTACACAACAATAAGAAAAGTTAGCTCTGTTAAATTATCCTCCACCCAAGTTACTCTTCTTAAATTATCTACCGCCAAGCGTAGCATTACTTCATGTCTGGTAATCTCGGATTCTGGTACATTGTCGGCCATTAAAACTCTTCTGTATTTGTTAATGCGACTTTTCCAAAACAATTGTTGTTTTGACGTTTCCGTTGAATAAGTCATAGAAAGGATTTTAAAAGGCTCTGTGTACACTCGGCAAATACTTGTTAGTTGAGAAATCATTCTGTTTAAATCGGAATTATTCATCGAAACTAAATCATTTGTTTTTACTCTTAAATACGCTTGATATTCATTGTGTTTATCTATAAGGAAGCCTTCTTTTGTCACTCTTTTATAAGGCATGATATCGATAATAGGTAAGTCATTACTTTTAAAAGAAGAAAACAAAACGTCAAGAATCGTAGTATCTTGACGTTTCTGTTTATTTTCAGCTACTTTCATCACCATTTTTCCGTCCTTTCCTCTAAACCAAAGTCCTTAATCTCAATAGCATGGTATTTATTCCGGTCCATCTTGAATAGATAGAAGAGAATATTATAGTTACGATCCGTGGGATGACTTGGAGTTTTCGCGCATAAGAACACCCCGAATGCAGCCGACAAGATATAATAAAAAATTGTCATTCCTGGTCCAAGTGGAAGAACCTTTTTTACATATGTCGCGATCATGAGCATACCTGCTACAATGCCTATATCCACTAAGTAAAAAGCCCATAATTTAATTTCCTGTTTGGTACTCTTTGGATTTGTGTACACTTTTCTTCATTCCTTATTTTTTATTTATAAAGTTAAATCGGGAAGGTTTTGTTTCTTTTCTTGATTCATAGTTATTTAATCGTTCACTAAAATTAATTGGTGCTGCTTTAGTACCTCCTGAAGTAGTTTGAATATCTTGAACTACCTTTTGAGAAAGTTGATCTGGTGCTCCTGAAGCAGCTCTTTGAACTTCTTGAACTACCTTCTGAGAAAGTTGATCTGGTGCTCCTGAAGCAGCTCTTTGAACATCTTGAACTACCTTTTGAGAAACTGTATCCGATGCTCCTGAAGTAGCTCTTTGAACATCTTGAACTACCTTTTGAGAAACTGTATCCGATGCTCCTGAAGCAGCCCTTTGAACGTCTTGAACTACCTTTTGAGAAACTGTATCCGATGCTCCTGAAGCAGCCCTTTGAACGTCTTGAACTACCTTTTGAGAAACTGTATCCGATGCTCCTGAAGCAGCCCTTTGAACGTCTTGAACCACCTTTTGTTTTACATCGGTGTTAGTCCCCAATGATCCTTGCTGTAGATCCTGGATAATGGATTGTCTTGAAGAATTTGGACTTGAAAGGGAAGTACCATCCAATTGTTTAGAAATCCTCTGAACTGCATCTGGTGTATTTGTTGGTCCTGATGTTGTAACATCTTGACTGATAGTTTTACCTGAACCAGAAGGAATTTCCCCATTTGAAGTAGCTTTAACATTAGCTGCAATATCCTGGCTTTTTGATGGCATAGTAGCTTCTTGAAGCTTCATGGTAGCTAATATTTCTTCATTTGTTCGGCCTTTACCATTAGAAGCATTCATTGTTGGTGAATCACCATTATTAGATGTAGAAGCATTATTTACACTATTACCGCTAGGCGTTCCTGACGAGCCTGTATTTTGCTCTGTTTTTCCTTGTAATGTATTTGATTTATTTTCGTTTTGAGTAGCTTGTGAAGCCTCATTTTCGCTGTTTGGTTTGCTTTGAGCACCAGCTTTATTGCTACCATTCCATCTATCCTTGTTATCTTGCGCTTGTAAAGCACCACTTACAGCCCCTTCACTGAAGCTATCTTTAACCCCTTGAACACCATTAGAAACGGCCTTAGTTCCCTGTTTAACGGCGCCTGAAATACCTGAACCAGTACCTTTAAGGGCATCTTCTGCCATTCCACCTAAGCCACGTTCATTCATGTAACCAAGTGCTTTTCCTGCACTATTAACACTACCTTTAAGACCGCCTAATTTCTTAGGATCATTTTGACCTTTTAAATCATCATTTACAGATTTACCATCTTCATTTGCTTCATCTGCTAATTTATCTTTTGTGCTATTGTTATCTTGTTTTTTACTTGCCATATTAGAAACTGACCCACCTGCTTTTTTCGCTAGGGATGCAGCGCCTGCAGCTACACCAAGAGCGCCTGCCATTTGTGCAAATCCATCTTTTAATCCAACATCTATGCCGAAGTATTTCATAATCGTATTAGATCCCTTAATTAAGATGAATGTAGCCGAAACAATGGATACTAGATAAATAAAGATATTTACATCTGAAGATCCTAAGAAAGTTAAAAATATCGTATAAAAACGGAACATTAAACCGGTAAAACCAATAAGCATAAAGGCGTTACATATATCCATTACTACTTGTTTCCTTCGCTGTCCTGACTCTAAATCAGTCGCGAATACAAATAAGGCTACAATTCGTTTAATTCCAATTTCAATTATCGTTGTGGCAAAAATAAATATGGTGAAGAAATAAGCAAATCCTAAAGCAGTCAATCCTACAAACATTGGAAGGAATTTAGCCGGAAATCTAAAATATCCGGTATCAAAGTTATCCGAGAAGAAAGATAACCAACCATCATCAATTTCCAATGCCTGATATTCCCCTGAAGCATCTGAAGTAAGCGTGTATTTTAAAGCTTCTAATTCGTCCATATCTTCTGCTTCTATATCGCTTATTGAATCTGGTGTAATAATCTCGGCCATATCAACGCGTTTAAAAATACTAGGTTTTAAAGCATTTTTTTCCGTTCCTTCTGCATCATTTTCTATTAAGTCGAAACCATTTTCTGCAACATACACCAAGTCAGCTGTATTTTCCTTAATTAGATTCCAACTTAAACCAGAATTTTCTCCATCTTCACTTGTTTGAGTCGCATCATAGAATTGAGTAGAAACATCTTGTAAAGCATCCATTAAAGTAGGTAATCCTAAAAGTAAGAAAGATGAGATAAATATATTAACTCCTACCGATTTAAAGTTAGGAGGTTGTTTAGCTATTATGGTTTTAAATCCTAGATATACTAAGGTAAGTATCATAAGGACTAACACAAGATCATTCATAATAGCCTTTGATATTCCTTGTAATCCACTATCATTTAAAAAATCTAATAAACTTAAAGTTTCAGGTATTAATCCTTCTAAAGTGGACGTTATAAAATACAATCCCTTTATCAATGCCCATCCTAAAGCATGTAACATATAGGGAAAGAAGGAACCATATTGAAGCCAGTCAGAATGTCCCTTTAAAAATTTCACAATGTCTTCCGTGTCTTCTTCCCACCACCAAGTTATTGCAAAGGCATTTATAGGAAAGAACCAAACGGCTAAACTTATACTTAAAAAGCCCAAGGCAAAGAGTAGTTTCTTTTTATGTAACTTCATTATTAGCTCCTTTCAAAACAAAAAGAGAACTAATAAATTAGTTCTCCCTTACTTCCATTAGTTCTCTTAATTTTATGATTAGCTGTTTTTCCTCTAATGACCTGGCTATTTCTTGCAGTTTGGCATTAGAAGGCAATGCACCATTTTGTCGATAAATCACGATCATTTTTTTTATGAATAAGTGATAATTATTAGGGTTTTTCACTGTTGCAATTAAACCGGTCAAATCTCTTATTACAAGCTCTTCTTCACTAACTGTTGGCTTTTTTTCTATCTCCTTAACTTCTTCCTTCTGTTTTTTCGCCTGTTGGTTAGCTTTCATGTACTTGCTTTTTGCTCCTAGATCTACAATAAAATCGGAAAAATTAACATCTAAATCACTTAATTCTAAATTAGAATGTTCAGACTCAATATCGATATCATTAAGATCCTTTGATGTATCTAACCAATGTGTTAGGAATTGCCAACGATACGGCATGTTTGTTTCTCTTGTATTGAATATAGGATAAGGTCTTACCTTTTGTCGGTTATTATCTTGTCTATGTAAAGAACGAATAACCAATGTTTCCCCTTCAATTAATTGTGATAAGCGATCAAATGTGATAATACGCTGCTGATCTGCACTTTTCGTAATTTTATTATCCATTTCCAAATGTGATTCATTAGAAGATTGATTAATTAGCGTTGTATGACCTGCTTTTTTCGATAATTCTTCAATGGTTTCTTCATTCGTAGACATAATATATATATGATTTTGGCAATTTTCTTTAATTGTGTCTGCTGCTTCTCCATATTTTCTTTTTAATTGCGTGTAAGACTGGAGCACGATATTAAACAGAATATTTCTTCCTAAACATACGGTTAGTACTTGGTCCATATCATCGATTGGCGGCATGTTTCCAAATTCATCCATTAAGAACTGAACTCTAGTAAAACATTTCTTCCCTTTTGTATCCGCGCAATTCATTGCTAGATTGGTATATAGCTGTTTAGTAAAGATAGATGCCAACGTATGGTTAGAAGAATCATAATCTGGAATAATCATAAATACAGCTGTTGGCTTGTCTGAATACTTCATAGAAAGCTTTCTTTTTACTTCAGGGAACGTATTGACACGTTCGTTTATGGTAACTTCCCTTCTTAATTCAGGAAGATGTTCGCAATTCTCTTTTTTCTGATAAACAATGTTTCCATCTTCATCTATTTCCTTTTCAAACTTCAATTCATAAATCAATTTATAGGAAGTGTGCTCATCCTTATACTTGATAAGGACCAAATCTCCCTTCTCTAACTGTTCATTAAAGTTTAAACTGTACATTCCTTGTGCTTTTACTTTTACTCGATAACTACCAAGTAATGTTTTTTCTTTATTATTTTTATGAAATGACAAATCAATTCGTTTATTCATAAAAGAATTATCTAGTTGTCCAATTAAACTTTTTGGAAATCCAATTTGTTTTAAGTCTATGGAATTCTTAGAAGTCATTTTGGCGAATAATGGATCAATAAAAGGCTGTAATCCATCGTTTGCAGTTGCCAGGATAGAACCCCTTGTTTTATCTCCTGCAAAGCTTGTAGAGCCGTATTTTTTCTTAGCAACATGACCTTGCAGCAAGTTTGTAAAGAACTCATCTAAGGCGTTTTTTTCTACAAAATCATCTTCATTTTCCTTGTAAAACATAGTACCTAACTCATTAAGCATTTCTGCAACATTGGACATAGTAATTTTTTCAGGACAGTTGTTATTTACGCAATGCTCAACTAAAGCTAGAATTATCGCAGTTATGGCGGCTTGTGCTCCACTATTGAAAAATTTATTATCTCCAGCATTAGGATCATTATATAAGGTGAAAGTAATTGAATTTGCAATTTTAGCAGCTTCTTGTTCATTTCCTTGCAGCCAGGCTTCTTTTACTAACTCTAACGGGTTATAACTCATGGATTGCAGAGGATCTTGTAAGTTTAAAACTTGTACATCATAACCTCTCTTTTCTAATGTATCCTTCGCTCCTGCATAAAGTTATAGCAATAGGTAAGGATTTGAAGTTATCTCCACCTTTTCCCCTGCTTCACACCGTACATGACCCTTTCGGTGTCATACGGCGTTCCATCAATTTCAACTGATGTTATAAGTTACATAATTATCGG
>NZ_JAMAUK010000036.1:0-40484 GCF_023714395.1 Niallia sp. MER 6
ATAAAGAGTAAGATTAGCTCATTTGCTAAACTCTAGCTTTTTGTTACTTTGTTTTCATCTTTATAACGCAAGTTATAAAAACGATTATTGTTGACGTTTTGTTTGTTCAGTTTTCAAAGAGCAATTTCTGTCGCTATCAGACGACTTTTTTAATATTACCAGAAGTCTACTTTCAAGTCAACAGTTTTTAAAATTATTTTTCATTTGTGTTACTGGCTTGTTTCAGCAACGAATATAAATATACCACCCTATTCGACCCTATGCAACTCTTTTTTTAAAGAAAAAATATTCTAATAACTATATCTGCATTTTACCCATAAGTACATGAACAAAACCAGCAGACAACCTAAAAGTTTTTATTATATTAAAAGACCTGGAATGTCTCTGCATTCCAGGTCTTTTTTAATTATGAGCGGTGTCTCATTAATGGGAATAATAGTACATCTCTGATAGATGGTGCATTTGTCAATAGCATAACTAGTCTGTCGATACCGATACCTAGTCCACCTGTTGGAGGCATACCATATTCAAGCGCCTCTACAAAGTCGTCATCCATTAGATGAGCTTCATCATTTCCTTGCTCTCTTTCTTTCAGCTGTGCTTCAAATCTTTCTCTTTGATCAATTGGATCATTTAACTCTGTAAATGCATTCGCATGCTCTCTACCTACGATAAACAATTCGAAACGATCAGTGAATCGCGGATCCTCATCATTTTTCTTCGCTAATGGTGAGATTTCAAGCGGGTGCCCGAAAATAAATGTTGGTTGAATCAGCTTCTCTTCTACTCTTTGCTCAAAGAACTCATTAACTATATGTCCATAAGTCATGTGCTCATTGATTTCAATATTGTTTTCTTTAGCTAGTTTTCTTGCTTCCTCTACTGACATCTCAGGCCAGAAATCAACACCTGTATATTGTTTAATTGCATCAACCATATGAAGTCTTGTCCATTCTGGTTTAAGATCTACTTCATATTCTCCGTATGGTATTGTTGTCGTACCATGAATTTCTTGAGCAATATGTGCAACTAAATTTTCTGTCAGACTCATGATATCACGGTAATCAGCATACGCTTCATAAAGTTCAATCATTGTAAATTCAGGATTATGTCTAGTAGAAACCCCTTCGTTCCTAAATACACGGCCTATTTCATAAACCTTCTCCATACCGCCGACAATTAATCTTTTCAGATGTAGTTCAATCGCAATACGCATGTATAACGGCATATCTAAAGCATTATGATGTGTAATAAACGGACGTGCAGATGCACCACCTGCAATCGAATGCATCATCGGTGTTTCTACTTCTAAATAACCATGGTCGTCTAAGTATCTGCGCATAGCCTGAATAATTTTACTGCGAAGAATAAATGTATGCTTGCTTTCTTCACTAGAAATTAAATCAAGATAACGCTGACGGTAGCGCTGTTCAATATCTTTTAATCCATGGAACTTATCAGGAAGCGGGCGCAATGCTTTTGTAAGCAAAGTGAAATCCTTAACCTTTATAGACAGCTCTCCAACATTCGTTTTAAATAGAGTTCCTTCCACTCCGACAATATCCCCTAGATCTACTGTGTTAAAAATTGCGTATTGGTCCTCTCCAACAGCATCTTTTCTAACATAAAGCTGGATTTGTCCTGCAAGATCTTGAATATGAGCAAAACCTGCTTTACCTTTTCCTCTTTTAGTCATTACTCGTCCTGCAAGAGAAACAATAATCCCCTTCTCTTCAAGTTCTTCCTTAGAAAGAGAATCAAATTGGCTTTTTAACTCCTCCGATAAATGGGTACGTTCAAATCTTTTGCCGAAAGGATCTATACCTTGATCACGAAGATCAGTCATTTTGTTTCGTCTAACTTGTAATTGGTCATTTAAATTCAATTCTTCATGACTCATGCTTAAATCAACTCCACCATCTTTATTTATGTATGACACCTTTTAAGGTAGTCGTGACTTTAATTACATACTTTATTATTCTACACAATGTTACAACTACAGACACTAAAAAAGAAAAAAAAACCGCCAGTTTTTTTCACCGGCAGCCTTTTGGTCGTGTATGAAATAAGAAATAAGGTATTATCCTACTTGAATTTCCCTTTCTTTCGCTTCTTCTTCCAATACTAAACCATTTAATAACGAAACGAGCTGCTCGCGAGTTTCACATTCATTCACTCCATTGCGTGCTTTCGCATTTCCTCGAATACCCTTTAAGTACCAGGCTGCATGCTTTCTCATTTCTCTAACGGCGATATATTCATCTTTTAAATTTATTAAACGATCTAAATGAAGGATACAAACATCTATCTTTTCACGTACAGATGGTTCACCTGCAAGCTTCCCTGTTTCAAGATAGTTTACAGTACGATAGATCATCCATGGGTTTCCTAAAGCAGCTCTGCCGATCATTACTGCATCACAACCAGTTTCATCAAGCATTCTTTTTGCATCTTGGGGCGTATTAACATCTCCATTCCCAATCAGCGGGATGTTGATGGATTGCTTAACCTCACGGATAATATCCCAATTCGCTTGGCCCTCATACAATTGCACACGTGTCCGTCCATGCAGTGCTACTGCTGATCCACCAGCACGCTCCACTGCCTGGGCATTGCGCACAGCATATATATGCTCTTCATCCCAACCCATGCGCATCTTTACTGTAACTGGCTTATCTACCGCTTCAACTACAGCTGATACCATATCATATATTTTGTTGGGATCAAGCAGCCATTTAGCTCCTGCATCGCATTTCGTAATTTTAGGAACAGGGCAACCCATGTTGATATCAATAATATCAGCATTAGTATTCTTATCAACAAATCGAGCAGCCTCAACCAACGTTTCCTTTTCTCCGCCGAAAATCTGCAAGCTTAGAGGATTTTCTCTTTCATCTATATATAACATGTTCATTGTTTTTTGATTTTTTGAGACAATCCCTTTATCGCTGATCATTTCTGCACAAACTAAACCTGCGCCGAATTCCTTTACTGTTAAGCGAAATGCCGAGTTAGATATTCCTGCCATTGGCGCTAAAACAACACGGTTATTCATCTCAACATTGCCTATCTTAAACAAATTTTTACCTCCCTTTGTTTTCAGCTATTAATATTCGGATCTAGCTCTTCTCTGCTTATCTTTAACACTTTAACGATTGAATCAATTATCTCATCAGAGGGAACTCGGTTACCTCTTTCTATTTCTCCTAATATAGATACAGACACAAGCAGTTCTTTAGCAAGATTCTCTTGTGTATATCCTTTTAGTTTTCGAAAAGCTCGAATACGTCTTCCCCATTTTTCTGATGTCTCCATACTCTTACTCCTTCTTTATCCTGCAAAAGCTCTAGACTTTCTTGTAAACGTGTGGATTTATTCGGTATCTTCACGAAAGGAGCTATCTCTATTAATGGAATTAGAACAAAAGCCCTTTCCTCTATTCTTGGATGTGGAACAATTAGCTTCTCTGATTCTATATTTTCGTGATTATACAATAAAATGTCAAGGTCTATTGTCCTTGGGCCCCATTTAATTATCCTTTTCCTTCCAAGTTCTTGCTCAATACTTTGGCAAACTTCTAATAATGCAAACGGCGATAATGAAGTGCATACTTCAACAGCTATATTTAAGAACATTTCCTGATCCCTATAACCTACAGGATCTGTTTCATAAATGGAGGAAACACTTACCACTTTTATATCCTCGTATTGGTTTAGCTTTCGGACGGCTTCCTCCAAATTCTGCAATCGATTGCCTATATTTGATCCTAATGATAAGAACGCCGCGTTATTCATCCGCGCTTCCTCGTTATCTCAACAGAAACAGATTGATAATGACCCGGAATTGGCGGGTCCGGCTTAATCACGCGTACCATCACACTAAAAATGCGCTCGTAGCTTCCCAGCAACTTTTGTGCTATTGCCTCTGCAACAGACTCAATCAGTTTAACAGGGTCACCTTCTACAACTTCCTTCACATCGAAATAAAGCTGTCCATAATTAATGGAATACTCCAGATTATCAGTAGTTCCTGCTTGTTGTAGATCTGTCTCAACTTCTAGGTCAATAATAAATCTTTGCCCCAGTTTTGTTTCTTCTTTGAAAACTCCATGATACCCATAGAACTCCATTTTGTTTAATGCTATCTTATCCACCGTACTGCCCCTTTCCCATTAAAGCATCCATCATACGAGCCATTCTTGTCATCTCCTTGACATCATGCACCCGGATAATTTGGCAGCCTTTCTGAATTCCAAAACATACAGTTGCACCAGTGCCTTCTAGTCTTTCCGCTACTGGCAAGTCTAAGATCTTTCCAATCATGGACTTTTTAGAGGTGCCAAGCAGCACAGGGTAACCTAGTGCTACGAGCTTGTCCAAATTACGCATCATTTCAAGGTTATATGTTAAATCCTTCGCAAAACCAATACCTGGATCAAGAATGATTTTGTCTTTTTTCACACCCGCTTTTACGGAGATATCAATACTTTCGTTCATATCAGCAATAACATCTTCTACAAATGATTGATAGTCCTTGTCATTGCGATTATGCATAAGCACAATCGGTGCATCATACTCTACAGCTACAGCTGCAATTTCTGGTTCTCGTTTTGCTCCCCAAATATCATTAATAATATGAGCCCCGGATGCCATAGCTGCTCTTGCAACCTTTGCCTTATAAGTGTCAATGGAAATAGGAACGTCTACTTCATTCGAGATCAACTCAATGATAGGAGCAACCCTTTCTATTTCCTCTTCTGCAGAGATTTCTGTATACCCTGGTCTTGTTGATTCTCCGCCAATATCTAAAATATCAGCACCGTTTTCAACCATTTCCTGAGCATGCAATAGTGCTTTGTCTCGCTCGTTATACTTGCCCCCATCTGAGAAGGAATCTGGATTAACATTTAATATGCCCATCACAATTGTTCTTTCTTGAAACGGCAGTTTGTACTTCCCGCATTTTATATTCTGCATCCTTATCTATGTCCTCCTAACTCATCAATTGACCATAAGTATGAACAATTATCTTTATATCTTGTATAGAGCATCTGCACAATGGGACCACTGACTCCTTTGTACGATTCTGACCCAATACTTTTGATTGCGACAATTTCCTGAATGGAATTTGTGATAAATACCTCATCTGCCTCCAATAAATTTTCCTGCTTATATAGTCCTTCCCGCACCTCTAACCCTGATTGAGCTGCCAACGCTAGGATAAACCGTCTAGTAATTCCGTTCAATATACCTGTTTCCACACTTGGAGTATATAAAATCCCATTTCTTATCCAAAATAAATTAGATGTTATCCCTTCAGCCACGTAACCTTCTTTTGTCAAAAAAAGTCCCTCCATCTGAACATCCTCACCTATCTCTCTCTTAGCTAAAAGGTTATTCAAATAATGATGGGACTTCAGTCTTTCATCACCCTCAGGAGTATTCCGCCGTATCCTCAGCCATTCCGCTTTTTTCTCTCCAAGTGATTCACCGGTTTGCAATGATTTCATATACATTATAACGTTTGGTTCGTTATAAGAGGATGTTTGAAGTCCTATACCACCGATTCCGGCCGAAACATTAAAGCGAATATATGCATTTTCCAGCTTATTTTCATTCAATAATCGCTGAATGATTTGATTTGTTTCTTCTCTGTAAAAGGAACGGTCTATATTCAGCTGCCTTAACCCTTTATTAAGCCGGCCCAGATGACTGTCCAATAGGAACGGATGTCCTCTGTATGTGCGGAAAGTTTCAAACAGACCAGCACCGTACATAAACCCATGATCGAAAACAGAAATCTGTGCCTTTTCGTGAGGGATGATTTCTCCATTTATATAAATATACACTATCAGGAAGCAGCCCCTTTTTTATATAACTCAACAAAGTTGGCTAGAATATCCATACCAGCTGTTGTCATGATTGATTCTGGATGAAATTGCACTGCCTCTATAGGAAGCTCCTTATGGCGCAGCGCCATTATTTCCCCCTCCTTAGTCCATGCAGAAACTTCCAGACAGTCAGGCAAGGAAGTTTTTTCGACAAGAAGAGAATGATATCTTGTTGCTGGGAAGGGGTTCGGCAAGCCTTCAAATATAGTCTTATTATCATGGTAGATTGGAGAAGTTTTGCCGTGCATTAAATTTTCAGCTCGGATTACCTTTCCACCGAATGCTTGAGCAATTGCTTGATGTCCTAAACACACACCAAAGATAGGCAACTCTCCAGCAAATGCACTTATCGCCTCAAGACTTATCCCCGCCTCATTTGGCGTACAAGGTCCTGGAGATATCATTAAGTATTCAGGATTTACTCTTCTGATTTCTTCTAAAGAAGTTTTATCATTGCGGCTGACAGTCAGATCACTGCCTAATGAACCTAAATACTGCACAAGATTATACGTAAATGAATCATAATTATCGATCATATATATCATTTCTTCACCTATTTCTCTTCTGCCAGTTCTTTCGCATTCCATAGAGCTCTGGCTTTTTTCATTGATTCCTTATACTCATTACTTGGGACAGAATCTATGACAATCCCAGCCCCAGCTTGTACATACGATTTCTTATCTTTCACAAGCATCGTTCTAATCATAATATTTAATTCAATATCTTTATTAAAACCAATCCAGCCCATTGACCCGGTATAAGGTCCTCTTCTTACAGGCTCGAGTTCTTCAATAATTTCCATTGTTCGTATTTTCGGGGCTCCTGTTATCGTTCCTCCCGGGAACATACTGTCAATCAGGTCATATTCATCATACTTAGCAGCTAATTTCCCACGGACATTAGAAACAATATGCATCACATGAGAGTACTTTTCTATTGCCATGAACTCATCAACTTCAACTGAACCGTACTCACAAACCCTTCCTAGGTCATTCCGTTCGAGATCAACGAGCATCACATGCTCTGCCCGTTCCTTTTCACTGTTAATGAGTTCATCAGCAAGCTTCTGATCCTCATCATTATCTTTACCTCTCGATCTTGTGCCTGCAATCGGGCGAGTACTAACCTCATCACCTTTTTTCTTCACTAACAGCTCAGGCGAACCGGAAACAAGCTGAAAATCAGGTGTGTGAAAATACCCCATATACGGTGATGGGTTGAGGATGCGCAGCTGATTATACACTTCCAAAGCTGAAACGTTTAGTGACTTCATTTGGCGAACAGACAAGTTTACTTGAAAAACGTCTCCTTGAGAAATATATTCTTGTATTTTCCCGACTGACTGTTGAAATTCATTATCCTTAATAGAAACCTCTTGTCCCATTGTTTTTTCAGGAGTAAGCATTTGGTGTTCAACTTTCCTGTTCTCCTGTAGCTTTTCCACTGCTTTATCTATTCTATCTTCCACTTCGGAGGAAGTTGCTTCTGTGTATAAGGCTGACAGCCATAATTTGTTTTCCTTCAGATCATAAACAAACCAATTATCAAAAAGCATAAAAAATACATCTGGTGTTTCTAAATCATCAACTGCAATATTCGGGATTTCTTCAATATAGCGGATATAATCATAGCTTATGAATCCAATCGCTCCCCCTTGAAACTCTGGAGATTCATGGTTAGCTTCTACTTCATACTCCTTCATTATCTGTTTAACTGTATGGAGCGGATTGCCTTTATGTATAGTTGTTCCCTCTATGCCCACTACTTCTAATGTATTGTCTTTTCCGATCATCGTGGCAATAGGGTTCATTGCAGCAATGCTGTATCTTCCACCCCTGCCGCTTTCCAAGATGGCATAATACTGTGATTCTTGGGATAACTGAATGAACTGCTCATAAAATTGAGCATATGAAATACTTAAACTCTTGCTGAAAACCTTAAATTTTTTCAATTCACTCTCGCTCCTTCTATTTCTCTTTTATCATCATACATGATGAAGCAGAGGAAAAACAAAAAAATTTGCCGGCATTTTTCAGGTGGCCGTCTATATTGCTAAGCAAAAAAAAGACAGCCCATCGGCTGTCTTTTTTTTGCATAATTACTCTTCATCAAATTGGTATAAAGCTGTGCTCAAATAACGCTCTCCGTTACTTGGAATTACAGCCAAGACTTTTTTGCCTTTTCCTAGTTCTTTAGCAACCTTAATGGCAGCATAGATAGCAGCACCAGAAGAGATTCCACCAAGAATACCTTCTTCTTTACCTGCTTTTCTAGCATATTCGAATGCTTGATCTGTTGTTACTTGAATAATATCATCATAAACTTCACTATTCAGGATTTCTGGCACAAAACCTGCCCCAATTCCTTGAATTTTGTGAGGACCTGGTTTTCCTCCAGATAATACCGGAGAATCCGTTGGTTCTACTGCATATATTTTAATATCATTATATTTTTCTTTTAATACTTCTCCGGCTCCTGTAATTGTTCCGCCAGTGCCAATTCCTGCGATAAACGCATCTAAGCCTTCATCACCAAAAGCTGCCACGATTTCTGGACCAGTAGTGCTTCTATGAACTTCAGGATTAGAAACATTTTTAAACTGCTGTGGTAGGAAATATCCATTTTCTTTAGACAATTCTTCCGCTTTGCGAATTGCGCCACCCATGCCCTCAGGTCCTGGTGTTAATACTAGTTCTGCACCGTATGCTCTTAGCAAGTTACGGCGCTCCAAGCTCATTGTTTCAGGCATAACAAGAATTGCTTTATATCCTTTTGCAGCTGCAACCATTGCTAAGCCAATCCCTGTGTTTCCGCTAGTAGGCTCAATAAGTGTGCTGCCAGGCTTCAAATCACCGCTCTGCTCAGCAGCTTCAATCATCGCTAGAGCAATACGGTCTTTAACACTGCTACCTGGATTCATATATTCTAGTTTAAGATATACATCTGCACTTGCTTCATCTGTTAAACGGTTTAATTTTACAATAGGAGTTTGACCTATTAAATCTACAACTGAATTAGCTATACGAGTCATTCTTAATCTCTCCCTTATCTCTTAATCCGAGTATCTTAATTGGTATTCTATTAATTATTAATTTATCAATGAATGCCCATTTTGTCAATTGATTTGTTCTTATTTTCGAAAAAATCCAAACATAATCCTTGATTGAAAATCCACTTACCAGAATAAAAAAATAAGCCTGGTGCAAACATGCACCAGGCTTATTTTTTATAGCGCTTCTTCAAGAAGCTCCTCTAATTCAGTTTTGGAGAAAAGGTATTTTTCATTACAGAAGTGGCAGTGTGCTTCAGCCTTTTCATCTGTTGCGATCATATCTTCTATTTCTGCCTTGCCTAAACTGATAATTGCCGTTGAAAATCGCTCCTTTGAGCATGTACATGTGAACGATACGGGCATCTTCTCAATAATTTTCATATTATCTTTTCCAAAGATTTCTTCCAGAATTTCTTCCGGAGTAAGACCTTTTTCAATCAGCTTAGAAATCGGCGGTATTTCTTGTAATCTCTTCTCAATTTTTGTGATGGTTTCATCATCTGTTCCTGGCATAAGCTGAATGATGAATCCGCCAGCCGCTAAGATTGAGTTATCTGGATTAACAAGTACTCCGACACCGACAGATGAAGGTACTTGCTCTGATGTCACCAAGTAGTAAGTAAAATCTTCTCCAAGCTCCCCAGATACAATCGGCACTTGCCCTGTGAAGTAGTCACGCATTCCGATATCTTTAACAACAGACAGTGTTCCCTCTGTTCCTACCGCTCTTCTAACATCCAGCTTTCCATGTTCGTTTAAATCAAAATGAGTTTGTGGATTCGTTACATAGCCCCTTACTTCACCTTTCGCATTTCCATCAACAAGGATTAGCCCTATAGGTCCATCTCCATCTACTTTCACCGTTAGCTTTTGATCACCTTTAAGCATTGCTCCCAACATTGCTGTAGCAGATAAAGTTCTTCCTAATGCCGCAGATGCAGTAGGCCAAGTGTAGTGCCTGCGTTGAGCCTCAGCAACTGTCTCTGTGCTTCTAACAGCATATGCACGTACTTGATCGTTAAAGGCTAAAGCCTTTACTAAATAATCACTCATAAAATACCTCTTTTCCTATATTCTTATTACTTACTTTTCCTTATTTTTCTTATATATAAGCTGTAAACCTTTTAATGTTAAAAATGGATCTACTACGTCAATTGCATTTGATTCTTGACTGATGAGATTAGCTAGTCCGCCTGTTGCAATTACCTTTGGATTTTCTGAGCTCTGCTCTTTCATTCTCTTTACAATACCCTCAACTTGTCCAACATATCCATATAATATTCCAGACTGCATAGCAGATACTGTGTTTTTGCCTACCACTCCATCCGGTCGGGCAATTTCTATTCTCGGCAGCTTAGCAGCTTTAGAATATAGAGCTTCTGTCGCAATATTAATACCAGGTGCAATAGCTCCACCCATATATTGTTTATGCTCATTAACATAGCAGAATGTTGTTGCAGTTCCAAAGTCTACAATTATTAATGGGCTCCCGTATTCATGTATCGCAGCAACTGCATTAACAATCCTGTCTGCACCTACCTCTTTTGGATTATCATATTTAATGTTCAGCCCTGTTTTCGTTCCAGGACCAACTACTAACGGTTTAATATTAAAGTATTTATGACACATTCTTTCTAGAGAGAACATAATCGGCGGTACTACAGAGGAAATAATAATTCCGTCAATATCCGAAAACTTTAAGCCCACATGGTCAAACAGAGACTTGATTATCATGCCATATTCATCTTCCGTTTTAAAGCGGTTCGTTTCTATTCTCCAGTGTTGTGTCAGCTTATCGCCTTCGTATACACCTAGCACTATATTTGTATTCCCAATATCAAAAACAAAAATCAAAGTCAGTCACCACTTTTTTATTATTCTTCAAACACCATCTATTTAAGCAGCTGTTGCCCTTAATAGATGTATGGATTATTAGCACTAAAATATCATAACATACGAGCATATGTAAGTGAAATCCAATGAACTTTACGGAAGAAAAAAGGGAATGCACAAGTGTGCATTCCCTTATAGTGAAGGTTTTAATCTTCTTTAGTCTCTTCATCTTCTTTTTTCATATTGATGTTGACTTTCACATCATCATTTGTGAATGATTCAGCTTTTTTAGAACGGTCTGGAAGAACTCCATCTTTATACAGGCTAGTGATTTGTTCCGCATCCAATGTTTCGATTTCTAACAATGTTTCGGCAATCAAGTTTAGCTTCTCCCTGTTTTCAGTTAAGATTGTTTTCGCTCTTTCATAGCTCTCTTTAATGATGCGTTGAATTTCTTGGTCAATATCATATGCGATAGCATCTGAATAGTTTTGTTCATTATTCAAATCTCTGCCAAGGAAGACTTGACCTCCTTGCGCTTGACCGAATTGAAGCGGTCCAAGCTTTTCGCTCATTCCATATTCAGTAACCATTTTGCGAGCAATGTTTGTTGCTCTTTGGAAATCATTATGTGCACCAGTGCTGACTTCACCGAAGACAATATCCTCTGCCACACGGCCGCCAAGCAATCCAGTAATTTTGTCTAACAACTCTTGCCTTGTCAGTAAGAAGCGGTCTTCTTTTGGAAGCATAACTGCATAGCCTCCAGCTTGACCCCTTGGTACGATGGTAACTTTATGCACCATATCTGCCTCATCAAGGACAACACCTATGATTGTATGACCAGCTTCGTGGTATGCCACAATATTTCTTTCTTTTTTAGAAATGACACGGCTCTTTTTGGACGGACCAGCAATTACACGGTCTGTTGCCTCATCCATATCTTCCATATCAATCTTTTTCTTATCTGCTCTTGCAGCGACAAGTGCTGCTTCGTTAAGCAAGTTTTCTAAATCTGCGCCTGAGAAACCAGGTGTACGCATCGCAATGCTTTTTAAATCTACTGATGGATCTAATGGCTTGTTGCGGGCATGTACACGCAATACTGCTTCACGGCCAGTAACATCAGGTCGGTCAACAGTGATTTGACGGTCAAAACGTCCTGGACGCAATAACGCTGGGTCAAGAATGTCCGGTCGGTTAGTCGCAGCGATAATGATGATCCCTTCGTTTGCTCCAAAACCATCCATCTCAACCAACAATTGGTTCAGAGTTTGTTCACGCTCATCATGGCCTCCGCCGAGCCCTGCCCCACGCTGACGACCTACTGCGTCAATCTCATCTATAAAGATAATACATGGTGCATTCTTTTTCGCTGTTTCAAATAGGTCACGTACACGAGATGCACCGACCCCAACAAACATTTCCACAAAGTCAGATCCGCTGATGGAGAAGAATGGAACTCCTGCTTCACCTGCGACAGCTCTTGCTAATAATGTTTTACCTGTTCCTGGAGGTCCATTAAGAAGGACACCCTTCGGAATTCTTGCTCCTAGCTCAGCAAATTTTCTTGGGTCTTTCAGGAATTCTACAACTTCTACTAACTCTTGCTTCTCTTCATCCGCTCCTGCTACATCTTTAAAACGGACTTTCTTCTTCTCTTCATTATAAAGCTTCGCTTTGCTCTTTCCAAAGTTCATTACTCGACTGCCGCCGCCTTGCGCTTGGTTGAGCAAGAAGAAGAACAAGATGAATATAATGACAAAAGGAATAATAGAAGTAAAGAATGTCACCCAGCTGCTCGTTTCTTGAGCAGGAAGGACATCAATTTTTGATCCTTCTGTAGCCGCTTTATCAATGCGGTTTTGAACAGTTTCATTATTCGTTACGTAAGAAACGAAGTATTCATCTTCACTGTAAGAATCTAACTGCCCGCGTAATTCTAAAACGCCTCGTTCAGGCTGCTGTGTAATGGAACTGACATCACCTTCTTCAAGGTGCTTAATCAGATCGGTATACGATAATTGCTTGGTTGGCTCGTTATTACCATTAAAGAAACTTACCACACCAATAATTACTAAAAATATTAATAAATAAAAGATGGTATTACGGAAAATACGGTTCATCCCTTACCTCCTCCCACGGTAAACAAACTATATTGTATAGTAACATAGAAAATTGTGTAAATTCAAGAAATTACCCTCTTGAACACAAAACTTCCCTGTCACTCCAATTACTCGTTATTGTTAGTATAAACTTCTGGTTTTAAAACACCAATGTAAGGCAAATTACGGTATCTTTCAGCATAATCAAGTCCATAACCTACAACAAATTCATCTGGAACGATAAATCCAATGTAATCAGCTTGTAAATCTACTTTCCTTCCAGAAGGCTTATCAAGCAGCGTCACAATCTTGATGGATTTTGCTTTGCGGTAACGGAATAGCTCAACAAGGTAGCTTAATGTTAAGCCGCTGTCAATTATGTCTTCAATAATGAGGATATCTCTTCCTTCTACAGAAGTATCCAAATCCTTTAAGATTTTCACTTCACCAGAAGATACTGTTGAGTTTCCATAGCTAGAAACATCCATAAAGTCCATTTCTAGATATGTATCCATGCGTTTCAAAAGGTCAGCCATAAATGGCATAGCTCCTTTAAGCACTCCTACAGCTAAAGGAAATTTATCCTTATAATCCTCTGTTAATTGAAAACCAAGGTCCTTAATCTTGCCTTGTAGTTCATCTTCAGAAATCAATATTTTTTCGATATCATGTTTCATTGCTTGTGTGCCCCCTAGAAGATCATTGCTTTTTATATGTTATTAATAGATTATAACCACTATTCGCCTGCTTTAAAGAAAAAACAGATTTTTTTAGCCCAGGAACCCATAATATGTTATCGTTCCCATCTGTAATGATTGGCCATCCGTCTCTCTCTTGCAGAGGAATCTTTGCATCGATGAACAGTTTCTTCACTTTCTTCATCCCATTCATTCCTCTAACTTGTATCTTATCCCCGTTTTTCCTTGTCCTTATAACAAGCGGAAAGGTAATTGATTCAGGATCAACAAGGATAGCATCTGCAATCGGAGTTTGAATGCTGCTAGTATATTCTACCCTAATATAATGCCCATTTGGTAATAATATCTCTCCCGATTTCAAAAATTCATGATAAAAGGGTTCATTTGGTGAAATATTTAATTGAAAGTGTGCCAAATGGTAGGATTTAATTACCTTCAAACCTTCTGGGAGATCAATGTTTCCGGAAGAATGAGGATTCTGAAACAATGCAATAATTTGGTTAGTATGTAATGCGGATAAGGAAGATATCTTCTCTTTATAGAGATAATTTAATATTAGATGAATACATCTTCTTTGTAAAGAAATAGCTATTGAGAGGAATGCGTTAATATCAACTGTTATCTCATTTTCTCTCTGGCTCTTTACCACTTTACTCCAAACTGATTTCGTTGCTGCCAATAAAAAGGCCTCGTCCTCCTCCGCTTCCTCGCTAAAACGCTGAAAATGGGCTGCGGCATTCGGATTTTCCTGCTTTAAGAATGGCAGAACATGCTTTCGAAATCTGTTCCTGCTGTATACTTCTTTATCATTGCTCGGATCTCTTCTAGGGAAAAGCATATGCCTATTACAGTATTCCTCTATTTCCTGCTTTTCTAAACATAAAAATGGCCTAAATAATCTTCCCGGCCCAAAAGGGCGGCTGAAGGGAATTCCAGCTCTCGACTTAGCACTACTTCCTCTCGTCAAGCGCATTAAAATCGTCTCAATCTGATCATCTGCATGATGACCGAGGGCAAGAAGGGATATACCGCTCTCTTCCATAATTTCTTTGTAAAATGCATATCGGCATTCTCGTGAAGCCAGCTGGCCATTTTTTCCGGTTTGCTTTATAATAGCCGGCATATCGATTTGCTTCCAAATGAATGGAATGGATTTTCCCTTGCAAAATTCTTCTACAAATTTTGCATCTTCTAATGATTCCTCCCCTCTGAACATATGATCAACATGTGCCGCTATCACCTTTATATTCCATGCTGACTCTTTGCTCCAAAGGAAGTGAAGCAGTGCCAAGGAATCTGGTCCACCAGACACTCCAACAAGCACTCTCGCACCGCTAAGCGACAAATCCTTCTTTTTCAGATACTCTACTACCTTTTCTTCCAACATTAAAATACTTCCTTAATTTATCACTATTCTGCATAGTAATCTGTTATGACCTTTTTATGTAAGCATGCAGTCTGCTTATGTAAGAATAACATTTTTGCGAAAGCTACATCAAATGCTTTCCCTTATGTTTCCTATCGTATATTAAGTCAATTGACCATAAATATATACAATATAAAGCAATGATATGACTACTATTAATAGAATAGATTCTAGATAACCTGTCCTTTTTTTCTTTTTGGCCATCTTTTTTTGCTGTGCCTGTGCTCTTTTTGGACTAGCCCCTCTGTTTTTTATAGATGGAGCCTTTGTTTTGCCAGAGTTGCTTGTCCTTGTATTTGTCCTAGCTTCTTGGCCGCTAGAAAGTTTAATCAGCTCGCCTCTCATCTCATTAGCACTGCCGTATCTACCAGTTAGCGCTTTTGTTAGCACCTGTTCATAAGGTAATAATTCCCGCTTCTTTTGAATCATCATTTGGAGCTGCTTAAGTCCTCCTTCTAGCTTATTAAATCTCTTCGGATAAAAAATATTTATCATAATCATAGCGACAGCAAACAGATCATAAGAAGGCTCTGCCTTTCTTGATCCGAGTCCCCAGTAGCCGCGGTCATAAAATTCTGTGAACTCTTTTATTGCTCTGCCTATAATAGTAGTACCACCTACATCAATACATCTTATTCTAGTAGGAGGCCCATTTATAATTAAGTTTTCCGGCTTTAAATCTCCGAACACCCAATTGTTATCATGTAGAACTTGAAGATCCTTTAATAGCTGTATCATTAATACATTGACCCAAGAACTATCCTTATTTTCAATATAAGTTAATAAATCAGGTCCATTTATATACTCCATAACATAAAAAGATACTGTTCCACTCGTCGTGACCCAATCATCAACATCTATTAAAGAAGGTCCAAGGCTGTAACCTTGGACCTTAGCAAAGGATTTTAATACATTTACCTCTGAAATAATCGACATGCCATTATCACTTAGCTTTAAAGCAACCTTTCCAAGGGCAGAGTCTGCGAGAAACACAGTCCCATTTGCCCCAAAGCCAAGCTCTTTAATTATGGTATAATCCTTCCGATGCCATTTCCCTTTGATTATTGTTCCGCGATTAATCTTAAATGGACTCTTCATAGAATTCATCATCGTCACGTCTAATCAGACTCCTTAATGAACGTTTTTGCTTAAAGTATTGGATTGCTTCTTTTAAAGCCGGACCAGTAGGTGTAATACCCCCAGTTGTAAGCCTAGAAAAAATACTTGTTAATGATTCTAGCCGCGGAGTCCAGTCAAGCAGCTTTTCGACATCTTTCTTTTTCCCGGGAAATACAAATACTGAATATCTGTTTTCACCTGATCTTGCATTCAAACTCAAAGACAAGTCAATCAAAGCTTCTTTCACTGTAGGGAGCTTATGCTTCATACTCGCACTAGTATCAACTAAAACAAGCACCTCCAGCTCAACTGTTTCACCGAGCTCATCGACAACCTCCATCACTTCTCCCCGTTTTTCCGGTGGTAAATCTTCCACACTGCTTGATTTTCCTAATATCTGCTGCAGCTCTTTGTTGACAACGCCCTGCAATGTTTGAGTCATTGCTTTTTTTGTTACCATTTGAACTGTTTGCGCTAAAGCTTGAGCATATACAACCTGACTCACCCCTCCGCCTGAAAGGGCAATTTCCTCTATTTCTTTCAAACCACGATCATCAATAATATCCTTTTCCATTACCCCGATTACGTTTACAGTAATTCCTTGTTCGTTCGCTAATGCAGCCATTGCAATTGGATCATTTCCCTGATTAGAACACCCGTCTGTTATAAGCAATATTTGTTTTATTGTACCTGTTTTCATATTTCTCCCCTCCATCTATTAATGAGTTAGTCCCATTTTCGACGGAAAAGAGAGCATTTATACCTCTATTTTAGTGAACTAGTTTGCTTTTTGATGAAATCCTCTCATTGGGATAGAAGCCCATTTCGGTATATTATGGTTAATCTGTGCTACAAGCACAGTCATATCATCCTCAATTAGACCAGACCGAGACCTGATAACCTCTTCCATAATAAGGTCAGCAACCTCCTGTGGACTTTCTGTTTTAAGCTCTTTGATTTTCCTCTTCATCCACAAGTCAAAGTTTTCGACATGCTTTGGTCCCTCAAATACCCCATCACTCATCATGATCAATAAATCTCCTGCTTTTAATTGCTCACTTACCACATCAACATCAAATTCCTGAACAATCCCCATCGGCAAGTTGCTAGCTTGTATTTTAATTACTTTTGATCCCCTTTTTATAAAACTTGGTGTGGACCCAATTTTAAGAAACTTAGCATTTGCATTTTGCAAATCAATCATCGCCAAATCTAGAGTTGCAAATACCTCATCAGTTGTTCTTAATGACAGCACAGAGTTGATAGATTTGATCGCAACCTGTTCTTCAATTCCAGATTGAAGTATTTTCTGGAGAAGCTGCAATGTTTCCTCACTTTCGATATGCGCCCGCTCTCCATTACCCATCCCGTCACTTATTGCTACAGCATATTTGCCTAATCCAAGTTCGATCGTTGAATAACTGTCTCCCGAGATAAACCCACCATCCTTTGCAGCATGAGCAACACCTGTTTCAACGACAAATGCTTTTGCAGAACGGAATGTTGCATGGCTGTAATCGTTCCCATAAGCTCCAGTCTCTTCTTTATTGACAATGATTGTTTCATTTAAAATATCTGACAGCATTGGCGCTATAAGCTTTTCACACTCTCCGAATCCTGTGTTATATGGAATGGTTATGTCAATATCAACATTTCCTTGTTCTAGACTGTAAATTTCCACATTCTCAATATGAATGCCAAATTCTTGGATAGCTTCAAGTATTAATTCCTCCTGTTTATGGTGGTTTTCTCTTTCTCTTTGTATTTCTTTCGCAAAATCCCCCATCACCTCTGAAACACCTAATAATTGGTCTGCAACTAGCTTTCTGCTTTCTTGAACTTGCTTTTTAAGTTTCTGGTTTGCTTGATACAGTGTTAATTCCTGATGAATCGCATCTACTACTTTTTTCGATCTTGTACAATGCTTCTCCCATTCTCGTGATAACCCTAATGAAATACTACCATCCGTCTCTGACATTTCTGTCATAATATCTTTCATATAGTCATAAGTTGTATTAAAGTTCCTTGCCCAGCAAGCTTCTTTTCTAAAGCAAGTTTGACATGTTTTTTCTGTCACATTGCTTAAGAAATAATCAAGCTCTCTATCTGAATCGTCTATATCTTTTTGTATATTATTCGCAGAAAAACTATTTGAAAGTGCTTCAAACACTGTGGAAAATTGGGAGACTCTTTGAGCTGTGACGTCACGCATTTTCCTCATATATTGTTGCTGCTCCTGCGAATATTCGGCAGTACCTGGAATATGCTTAGCTATCCGTGACGTAAGTAAAGATGGCGTAAGCATAAATAGAAAAACAGAGACAGTTGTTTCCATAAGGGAAACTGACAGCACACCGCCACCTTCTCCATACATGCCGATTAATAGTGTTGCAATATAAAGTCCTAATGCAACACCTACCTTTCTGCCTTCCTTCAATAATCCGCCAAGTAAACCAGAGAACGCAAGCAAGCTCATATGATAGAAACTCGAAATACTTGCCAGACTAAATATAAGACCAGTTACAACCCCTACTGTCGAGCCAATTGTTGCACCTGCCATAAATGCAAATAAAAGCACTAAGTAGCGTGACATAATATGTTCGATTGACAAGTCATACAGACTCCACCCGATTGTTCCCGTCATAACAGAAGCCAGCATAATAATGAGACATACGATTTCTTCTGTTTTTAATGCTTGTCTCCTTTTGCCGATAGTCAATAATGGCAGACTCTGCATAAAAATTAAAGTAAGAATATATCCTAGACTCGCTTCAACAAGCGCCATCATCGCTCCATACATTGTAATTGCGCCCGAAATAATATAAGACTCGCCTAAGCTAACTAACAAAACAGTTGAAAGTACAAGAACAGGGACAAAATTATTATTATTCTCATTTTTTCTCCACTTACTGAGAGGTTTATAAATAATGAGGAATAAAAATGCGAGTATAAAACTAATAAAAGCCTCCCTTAAGGAAAGAGTAGCAGCTCCTCCAATTAAGCCTACTAGCGCTAAAGGCGCCTTATCCTTTCGCGTTAAGTACACCGCCGCAAAGAAAGGGAGGACAAACGGGGTCAGTTTAGCCAGAATTAGCGCTCTCCCCAAAAGAAAACCAATAACCAAAAGTATATAGCCTTTGGCCAAAAAAAAGCTTTCTACTTTCGTATGGAATTTATGATATATAACGCCAAATCCCTCTTTTGATTTGCCAAAGTCTACATCTGCAATACCGTCCATAATATCCCTTTCCACTTTTTCCATTTAACTCAACTCCCTATCAGGTATCGTTGCACACAATTATAAGAGTTGTAATAGTAAAAGTTTGTCAAAAGAGCGGACAAGCCTATATATTTCGCTCGACTTCTTTCAAGCAATTTCTTGCATTTAAACAAAATTCGCTAAAGCTATAGCTGACATATTCCTGTTTCTCTTTTCGACTAAAGAGTATAATTAACTAATCAGCGCCTGTGTTTGCTTACCATTAACTGCATGAATAACCTTGCTCCTATCTTTTCCTGTAATCTTCTAGGCCTTGTTTTATTTGTCAAAAAATGAGTGTCAGCTTCGACTTTTTATATTAATCACCATGTTTACTTTGTCATAAAAAAAAGCAGTTGACTTTTATCGAAAAAGTTTGTATTATATATCTTGTGCCTAAGGCGCCTTTCATACATGGCGGTGTAGCTCAGCTGGCTAGAGCGTACGGTTCATACCCGTGAGGTCGGGGGTTCGATCCCCTCCGCCGCTATCCTTTAAAAAGGACGATAGATTAATCTATCGTCCTTTTTTTGTTCTTAACAATAAAAACAAAAAAAGCAAGCCGTTATGGCTTGCTTTAAGCTATGGGAATATACGAACGATAAACCCTGCTTTTTTATAAAAAATTCAGCAGCAAGTTACCCTCGTCTAGCGCCTCTTCCCCCGCGTTTAGACTCAGTATTTCGTTTAAGAGAAGCTAACCGATCTTCACTGTCTTTTAGGAAACGAGCCATCTTTGATTCAAAGTTTTCCTTTGGAGCACGGTTATCATGCGATTTCGCATTGCGAGGTCTTGATGCGTTATTGGAGTAGCCGCCTCTAGACTCTCTGCGCTCCCCACGATCATGGGATCTTTCTGGTCTTTCTGGTCTTTCCGGTCTATCTTTTGCCTTTTTAATAGACAGGCCAATCTTGCCATCTTTCTCCACATTAATGACTTTCACTTCCACTACGTCTCCGACCTTTAAGTGATCATTAATGTCTTTTACATAATTATCTGCGACTTCACTAATGTGAACAAGACCAGTTGCACCTTCTGGGAGTTCTACAAACGCACCAAAATTAGTAATTCCTGTTACCTTTCCTTGTAACTTGCTGCCTACTTCGATTGACATAAAAAAGTTTTGCCTCCTTAAGGATATAAAAAATCATACTTATACTATATTATACAAAATGAAAAAAAAGGGTGTCAATATAACTGTTGACCTTATTATTTTCCATCAGCGCCTGTTTAATCGTTCTTATCTGGGATACTGAAGATAATTTCCCCTTTTTCAGAAAGAAGCAAATCTTTCCTTGCAAGCTTGGCCAAATAATCTTCATCATTCAATTTCACAATTTGTTCCTTTAACTGCTTTTCTTCCTTCTCCAACATAGCGATCTTTCCATCAAGCTTTTCCTTTTCAGCAGCCTTTTCTTCCAAAGTGGAGCTTTGGGATATGAGTGTTGAAATCATGAAAAAGCCGATAGCCAGTGCACAGATAGAGAAAGCAGTTAACCTTCGGAACAACAGCTTCTTTTTTCTTGCTGCACTGATACTCAGTTCTTCTTGCTGTACTGTATATTCTGTTTGTAATTTTGTCACATCTGTTTTTTTTAATACACTCATACTCTGCTCCTCCCTTCCTTACTGTTTTTTTCTATTTTTTATCCATTCCTTAACATATTTCTTTATCATGGTATAATATCCTGCCAATTTCCCAGAATATTTCTCGACGAATAATTTAATCCTTTTCGGCAAAATCAGCCATATTAAGGACAATAGCCATTTAAACGGCAACAAAACTATCTTCAGAATAAATCTTAATACCCTGATAATAAAGTTGACAAGTGCCATAAGTCCCTTTAACAAGAAAATTACCACAGAAACCATAAATAAGAGAAGTGTTTTTATAGGTTTATAGATAAGATTTACCACTAACTTGACAGTAAGCTGGTAGAATCGGACACTAACAGAAATAATAAGCTTCAAAAACGAAAGATAAATTGATTTCAATAAGGCTTGGTATGCTGCAAAACCTAATAACACTGCTAGTACCAAATAGATTCTAATTTCACCTTGGTTCACTAAAAATAGCACATAAAATATTAACAAAGCCTGCAAAACCCAAAAAAGGAGGTCATGGAAAAAGACAATGGTTCTTTTCCTTTCAGCTCTTTTCAAAAAGAACTGATACGTATCTAAGCTTATCCCAAAAAACAAACCCATGCCAACCATAGCCAGCATGGTCATGAATTGTGTAGATAGTGTCATCGGAATATCTTGCTAAAGAAACCCTTAGCTTTTTCTCCGCTTTGTTCATCAACATAAATCAATTCAAACACTTTGCCCTTAATAGAAACAATCCCTTTTTCCACATCCAGGTTTTTCATTTGCAGGTTTTGTCCTCGAATAGATAAGAAACCCATCACTGTCTCCAGCAAAAACTCTTCATTATCAAAGCTTTCCACTTGCTTAACTCCTGTAATGTCAAGCAATCTTCTTCCTCTCATGATAACATCATGCTCTATGTTGCTCGTTTTCGCAGTATTGGATTCATAATTTTGGTTCATATCCTTATCCCTCACAATCACAAAAGTACAATCATTTGTACAAGTGTATGAGGAGGGAGTCGAAAAAAGAACAAGCTCTTTTCCCAAAAATCGATCGCTTGGTTACTCTGTCTTTTATTCCCCGGTAATTCCTTTAGTTAAACTAGGATACTGTCTCTTCTTTAATGATTTTATACATATTAGCCGCATCTTCTTTTTTTGTAGATTCTTGCAGTATTTCTATTTGGACCGTCACTAGCTTTTGGCCAAAACGGACTTGCAGTTCATCGCCCACTTTAACATTACTGCTGGCTTTTGCCTGAATTCCGTTTATAAGAATACGTCCTTGATCTGCAACCTCTTTAGCCAATGTTCTTCTTTTAATTAATCTGGAAATTTTTAAAAATTTATCTAATCGCATGTCTATTCACTCCTTATCTGTTTTCTTTCTCCATCTGTTTAGCTTCTTCCCAATAACTATCTAAAATTTCTAATGGCAGCTCCTGCACTTCCTTACCCAATTCCTTAACCTTTGCTTCAATAAAATGAAAACGGCTGATGAACTTTTGATTTGTGCGGAAAACAGCTAATTCTGGATCTATCTTGTAATATCTAGCTACATTTACAAACGAGAACAGAATGTCGCCAAATTCTTTTTCCATTTCTTCTTTACTTGCCCCATTCTCTACTTCTTCTCTGAACTCTATCATTTCTTCTTTCACTTTATCCCAAGCTTCTGCAACTTCCGGCCAATCGAATCCAGCTTTTGCGGCTTTACTTTGAAGATCATAAGCTCTGGAAAGATTAGGCGAGCTACTTAAAACCCCATCAAGCAAGGAAGCTTGCTTTTCTGGCTTTTCCGCAGTTTTTGCTTGCTGCCATGTATCCAAAACATCTTCCACTGTTTCTAACTTCTCTTTTCCAAAAACATGAGGATGTCTCCGCACCATTTTTTCTGATATTCCTTCTATCACATCATCAATGGAGAAATAGCCTTCATCTTCACCTATTTGGCTATGAAGCATAACCTGCAGCAATACATCTCCGAGTTCTTCTATTATATTATCGATATCACCCTCATTGATTGCCTCAATAAGTTCAAATGATTCTTCAATTAAATATTTTCTAAGCGACTCGTGGGTCTGTTCCTTATCCCAGGGACATCCTTCGGGACCTCTTAATGTTGCAATAATCTGCCGCAACTTTGCAAACTGTTTATAAAGCATTCGCTCCTCTTGCACTGGTGGAATATATAACGATGTTAAGTTATTCAACTCTACCTCTCTATCCAATTCATGAAGCTCAATTTCCTTGATGCGCTCCTGCGCACTGCCTGCAGCTGTTACAATCACTACAGGATAGTCATAAGGAAGCTTTTCCATTAAGGTAAGCTTAACTTCAGATGCTGAAAAAGCATCATACACTTGTCCAATGATAAGATGCTGCGTGAACTGCAACTCATCTTTTCGCAAGTCTGTACCATCCAGTAGCTGAAAACCATCGATAGGGTCAATTTTCAACGCTTGAAAGATATTATCTAAAAAGCTTTGACCTCCGCCAATCTTTAAGTTAACCTCACCCTTTTCACTTTTTTCAATAAGGAGCTGAACTGTTTTTTCTGCTACAAGAGGATGACCTGGCACTGCATACACGATAGCTTCTTTCTCTGCCTCTACCATTAAAACATCCACGATTTCACTATAAACAGCGTCAAATTGATCATGCTTCTCATATATATAATCCATATAAATAAATTCGCCGCCCTCTTCTTCAAGTACAGCAAGAACAGGATGATCCTTCGTACGCACATAAACCTTTTGCTTATTATTCATTAAGCTTCTATAAACACCAAGCGGAAGCTGGTCAATATCACCTGCACCTAGTCCTATTACTTCAATGTTTCTCATGCTATTTTCTTCCTTTCTTAGGTAAAAACCAGCTTAACTTCCTTCCGAACGGCAATACCAGCAAATCTTGCTCTTTAAACACATTGCCTCTAAGAACGAGGAAGACATAAACAAATCCTCCAAGCACTACTCCCGTCAGAGATTGAAATGCGGACAGCAAACGGCTGTCTTCTCTTTGCATAAATATATCTGTCAGAAGAATATACCCTTCAACAGATAAGTACATACATATAGCCGCAAACAAAATAATGACTATATGCTTGCTATTTACAAGCGGCACTTTCAATAGCATATATAATTTAACAGCCATTAATACAAGAATGATAAGCAGTGTTAAGTTAGTCGCATAGGCTGCTCCGCTCGTTCCAAACGCAGAAACAAACGGGCCGTTTAACACATACTTAATGACAAACCCAAATAAAACAATAACAGCTGGGAAAAGAGTAGAACCCAATCCTTGAAGTACTGCAGTACATGTAACAATCATTGCATTAAGCAGAATGACAAAGCATAAAACCGCTAGTACCTGGGACCCTTGTTCATTTTGGAACAGCATGCTGTTTACTTCACTAATCATGCTTAGCAGACCAACGGAGGCACCAAACCCAAAGAAAAGGCTGACCACTAGTGAAAATCTTACCTTTTCAGCTAAAATGCTCTTTTCCTTTTTCATTCTTTCACCTGTAATAAATGGTACTAATGTTAAAGCCATTGAAGTAGAAATGACTGTCCCAAGCTGTATTAACGGCTGTCCTCTGTCATATATTCCTTTAAGCACCTTTGCCTCTTCTTCATTAATTCCAGCAGAAAGAAGCTGAGTATAAATTGTTAAAGAGTCAGCAAGCTGTAATAAGATGAGCAGCATACTGCTTATTGAAATAGTAATTCCTTCATATATGATTCTTTTTATAATTTTTCTATTATCACTGTTCCATAATTTGCGAACAGACGAGATACTACGCAGAGAGTGATGCTTTTTATAAAAGTAAAACAACACTAAAAAGGAAAGCAAACCTCCTGTTACAGAGCCAAGCATCGCACCTGCTCCAACCGCATATAACGAATAGCCTTTGCTTATGAAATAAACGGAGCAAAAAAGAATGGTGCCTACCCTCATCAACTGTTCAGCAACTTGAGAAAAAGCAGTTGGAACCATGTTGCCTTCTCCTTGGAGCAATCCCCTAGATGTAGCAACAAAAGGTGTGAATAAAAAGGCAAATGATATCACTTTAATCAGAATAGCTAACTCTTCATCACCCATAGCAGCTGACAAATACTCTGCTCCAAAAAATAAGAACAAGAATGAGCCTATTCCCAAGGAGTATAAAAGCAAAAAAGAGGAACGAATAAGTCCTTCCAGTCCAATTACATCGCCCTTTGATTTCATTTCTGTATATAGCTTAGATATAACAACGGGAAATCCATATGTACTTAAAGCTATTGCCACACCATAGATTGGATAAACCTGTTGATATATATAAAAACCTGTATCTCCGACTATATTTTGAAAGGGTATTCTGTATACAGCGCTCAATATTTTTACGACAAGCGCTCCAACTGTCAGGATGATAGCACCTGTGAACCAATTATTTGATTGTTTAGGCACAAGCAAGGCCCCTTCCATCTTCTGTTTCGCTTGTATTATAGCACAATTCCACCCTAGTTGCCTTTGCACACCCCATAAAAATGCTAAAAAAAGGAAAATGCGAAAAAGCATTTTCCTTTTTTCTGTTACAGAAAAGATGTCACAATTATAATAAGAATGAGAGGTCCAAAAATGATGGCATATCCTAACGGTTGTGCAAAGTTGATGCTCCAGCCTATTCCGAACCTTTTCTCTACGAACAACGATGGATCATTTTTATTGAAATAGAAAAGTCCTCCCTTCCAATGATAGTCTGAGTCAAAATCAGAAACTTCCTTCGTGACGTCAGCTTTTGTCAATGCCTCAAGCTGCACATTTAGCTTTCCTACTTTAATTGCATATACAAGAGTCCCAATCAATACTACCGCTAGAAATGCTAACGGGAATAACAGCATTAGAGTCTCGGCAAATATGCCGGGATAAATAATGGATAATTGCAGGAAGGACAACAATACCGTCATTACTAAAGAGATGATCGCTAAAAACCAGCTGTTGTACTTTCTCATAAGCAGCTGCCTTGTCTTAGAACCAGATTTGTTAGAAGCGCTAATCTTGATTCCCGATTTTCTAGTAAATTCGTGGATGGCAACAAACATGGACTGCATAACCAATAGGAGCAGCAGATGGGAAAGAACGGAAAGATAGCTTTTTTCCGTAAAACTGTCTGGTTGACCATTAGCTCCCCAGTGGGTTGGAATACTGTCTGGTATTTGAGTATATTGCGTGAGGGTAAGCACACTTAAACCTAGTGTTAAAAGAATCGGCATAGCTACTATAAACCATGGCAGCATTTCGTCGAGCTTTCTGACGCTCAAGTCTGTAATCTTCACTTCCTTTAAAGCGGCAGACCAACCTGTACGCTTCTTCAACTCCGACATCTTTCCATGGCAGTAAAAATATAAGATTAGTCCCCAAAGCATCGAAGATAATAGAAGCACCATACCTAAAGCTGCTCTAACACTTGGATTCAGTTCATTCATCCATATTGCATAACCAGCAATAATAGCCAGTGAACCGGCTGAGTAACTGATCACATATAGTTTTTTATAAAACTGCACCCTCTTTTCATCTTTATACTCATCCGGTACATACACACCAAACACATGTGTTTTTCTCATGACAACAGGGATAATACTTTGCATCACTGTTTGAAAAACCATTAACACTATAAATATTCCTTGTTCCATGTTTATTCCCCCTTATATTCATTGATCAGCAATTCTACAAGACCGTTTATCTCTGCTTTCCCCATTCCTAATGTCATTGCCTCAAGCAATACTGGCTTCATTTCTCTAACAAGCCGCTCATAATGCTCAGACCCAGGATTCGCATGTTGAAGTCTTACAATCGCCCCTGATTTCGGGATAATTTGAATAATTCCTCTCTTTTCGAGCTCATGATAGCTTTTATTAACTGTATGCATGTTAATACCTAGGTCAGCTGCTAAGGACCTTACAGAAGGAAGCATGTCTCCCTCCTTTAATTCCCCTTTTAAAATTCCCTCCATTAATTGATGTATTAATTGCGAATAAATAGGGAAGTCTGATTGAGGGTCTAATTTAATATACATTTTTATTCTCCTTACTTGTTATACCTTTATTATAACAGATTTGTTCTACACTTCATATAACAAGACACTGATTTTCTTTTAAAAACAACAAAAAAGGCAGCCAATATAGCTGCCCTTAACAATATTAAGATTAGGATTCCATTTGTCTAGCTAAAAAGCCAGCAGCAGTTTCTACTGCTTTCTTTTCTACCTCGCCAAGAGTACCTTCTTTAGAAAAAATGATAACTGCACCAATTGGATCACCATTTGCAATGATTGGTCCGATGGTATAGGCAGAAACAGTTTCTGTATTGTTATCTACGAGTGCAATTTGCTCTTGCTGTGTAATAAGGACTGATCCTCTGTCCTCCATTGCCTTCTCAATAACTTCACTGATATTCTTGTTTAAATATTCCTTCTTCGACCCACCGGCAACTGCGATATAGGTATCCCTGTCACAAATTAATACAGAGTTTCCTAAGCTATCATAAAGAGCTTCTGCATACTCTTTAGCAAAATCACTTAGCTCGCTAATAGGAGAATACTTCTTCAAAATTACTTCCCCATCGCGATCTACGAATATTTCCAGTGGATCTCCTTCACGGATACGTAAAGTTCTTCTGATTTCTTTTGGGATAACGACACGACCCAAATCATCGATTCGACGCACAATTCCAGTTGCTTTCATTTCATGTTGCCTCACTTTCATCAGATGATTTTTTAATATTGGTAAGTATTTCTTCTGTAAAATATGAAATGCTACCATATTTAAACTTAGTATCTTTCATATGGAAAGTTCTATGCATTAACTACGTAAAATTTTCTCTTCGATGTGAATATTACCATCTTAGGTAACACGGGACATTTTCTGCAAAATTTACAGTTGCGGCTAAAGACATTTTTTCCAAAACAAAACATAAACATTGGCATTGGCATTGCTTTGACAAAAAAGCGGAATCCATTAAAAAGCTGCCTTTTAGCAATTATATCTCTGGTTTTCTTTACCCCTGTCCATATTAGATAAACCTGCGCATAGGCATAATAAGACAAAAAAACTGTTTGGATACAAGCATGATGCCCTCTCCAAACAGTTTTCAGTTATCATATTTTCAGCTTGCCTCTTGAGGCTCTTTTTTAAATGTGCTCAATGCCTCTACCATTTCATAACAAGCATTTAGCCACTTATCTGTTTCAATTCCTTTTACATGGAGGACGATTTTTAATTTTTTGCCATCCATTCCTAAACCAATCATACGGCCAAACTTCGAACTCTTCTCGAAAATCTTCTGTCCGTCCATTAAACTGCTGCCATGCTCAGACAATAGAATCAGAACTTCTTCTTTCGATTGTTTAATAAGCTCTACTCCAGCAGCTTTTCCATACAGCTTCATTTCTGTCAATTTGAACAAATAAGCAACCTCAGATGGATAATCTCCAAATCTGTCGACCATTTCATCCTGAAGCTCTGAAAGCTCATCAAAGGACGCAACCCCTCTGAACCTCTTATACATTTCAATCTTCTGCTGACCATCACTAATATAAAAGTCTGGGATATAAGCATCAATATCCAGATCTAGATCAATTGTCTGTTTCTGCTGCTCATCAAATGTACCTTTTCTTTCTTCAATAGCATCCTTGAGCATTTGAGAATACAAATCAAATCCGACTGAATCAATAAATCCATGCTGCTGTGCTCCGAGAAGATTACCTGCTCCTCTTATCGTCAAATCTCTCATGGCAATTTTGAAGCCTGAACCAAGTTCAGTAAATTCCTTAATTGCCTGCAGCCTTTTTTCTGCTACTTCTGTGAGAACTTTATCCTTGCGGTAAGTAAAGTATGCATAGGCAACCCGGTTTGAGCGTCCCACACGTCCGCGCAGCTGGTAAAGCTGGGAAAGACCCATGCGATCAGCATCCTGAACAATTAGTGTATTTACATTCGGGATATCTACACCTGTCTCAATGATGGTTGTGCTAACCAACACATCAAACTCTCCCTCTAGGAAGCTGAGCATAACCGATTCCAGCTCATTTTCGGTCATTTGCCCGTGAGCATATGTTACCCTTGCATCTGGGACAAGCATCGATATTTCCTCTGCTTTCCGTTCAATATCTTCAACCCGGTTATACAGGAAGTAGATTTGCCCGTTACGTGCCAATTCCCTTTCAATCGCTTCACGCACTAGTGCTCCGTTATATTCCATTACATATGTCTGTATTGGGAAGCGGTTCTCCGGCGGTGTCTCAATAACAGAAAGGTCGCGCACACCCAGCATTGACATATGCAGCGTTCTCGGAATAGGAGTTGCTGTTAATGTCAGAACATCTACGTTAGTTTTTAGCTGCTTGATTTTTTCTTTATGCGTAACACCAAAACGCTGTTCTTCATCAATGATCAGCAAACCTAAATCACGATAAGTAATATCCTTTGAAAGAATACGATGTGTTCCCACAACGATATCAAAGGTGCCTGCTTTTAACCCTTTAATAGTGTCTGTCTGCTGCTTTCTTGTCCTAAATCTGCTTAATAATCCTATTTCAATCGGATAATCCTGGAATCGCTCTCTCAAAGTCTCATAATGTTGCTGTGCTAAGATGGTTGTAGGCACAAGAAAAGCGACTTGCTTTCCATCTGCAATTGCTTTGAAGGCTGCACGAATGGCAACTTCCGTTTTCCCATAGCCAACATCTCCACATAACAGTCTATCCATTGGACGTTCTCTTTCCATATCCTTTTTGATCTCATGGATAGAGCGTAGCTGATCTTCTGTCTCTTGGTATGCAAAGGATGATTCAAATTCCCGCTGCATTTCTCCATCTGGAGAGAAACCATAGCCGACGGCTGCTTCCCGCTCTGCATATAGCTTAATAAGATCATCAGCAATGTCCTGAACAGATGATTCAACCTTCTTCTTAACCTTCTTCCAATCATTGCCGCCCAATTTATATATTTTTGGCTCTTTGCTCTCTGACCCTACATATTTTTGCACTAAGTCTATCTGATCAACAGGAACATACAGCTTGTCGCTGCCTTGATAGCGTAAATGGAGGTAATCTTTATGAATACCATTGATTTGCAATGTTTCAATTCCTAAGTACTTACCAATCCCGTGATTTACATGCACAACATAATCGCCAATTTTCAACTCAGAATAGCTCTTTATTCTTTCTGCATTAGAAAGCTTTTGCCTCCGTGCAGATGATTTTTTCACTTTAGTCTTAAACAGCTCTTCCTCAGTAATAACAGCAAGCTTTAATAATGGCATTTCAAAGCCAGACTGAAGGCTTCCCTCCAGCAGCTGAATTTTGCCTGTCGCAATCCTGTCATTGTCTGTTTGAATATCTGCCTGAATATCATAATCTTGAAGCACTTGTTCTAGCTTCTCTAACCTTTCCTGATTGTTCGCTAAAACAAGGACAGAGTACTTATTCTTCTTCCAACGATCCATCTCAGATTTAAGCACATTCATTTGCCCGTGGAAGCTTTGCATTTGTTTACACGTAACATTAATGATATTCTGCGGATTCGTATTCGGAACATGGCGCAGGAATAAAGACATATAAACAATTGGCTGCACAGCCTTATGAAGCAAATCTTGGACATTTTGCGAAAGCTTCATGTCATGAATGATTTCCCCTTCATTTAGCAGGCCAGTATACCAATCAGCCTCTTCCTTCTCCAATGTATCGTTCATTTCTTGAACTCTACTAATTTCATCAATAAAAACCAGACCATTTTTTGGTAAATAGTCTATCAAACTTGTATGATCAGGATATAGAAGAGATAAATATTTATAGAGCTGCTCCGGCTTCTGGCCATTTTTCAGCTGCTCAATCTCATGTCCTATATTCTGTGCAAGCAGTGTCTTCGTCTTTTCATCTTTAATCTTTTTCAGACTTTTTGCCAAGCCAGTCTCGACCTTTGCCGCAAAAGCCTCCAGCTCAACTGTATCAATAATAACCTCTGTTGCTGGACCAATTGTTATGGAAGAGAGCTTCTCTTTTGAACGCTGGTCTTCTAGTGAGAATGTTCGAATAGAATCAATTTCTGTATCAAACAATTCCATACGTAGGGGATACTCCTCAGTTAAAGGATAAATATCCAATATACCCCCTCTTAAACTGAAGTCACCAGGGGCAGAAACCATATCTGTTCGTACATATCCAGTCGTAACAAAGCGTTGGATGAGCTCTTCCAGATTAATATCCTTACCGACTTCAAGTTCAATTTGCTGTGCTTGCCACAGACTTTTTGGTGGAAGCATCTTTCTCAAACCCGCAACAGGGACAATCAGTATCCCTTTAGCTGTTTTATCATTTGTCCAGTGGTTCAGCACTTCAATCCGCTGTGCCTTTAATTCTGGACTGGAGATACTAATTTCAGCAGCTATAAGCTCATTGGCAGGGTACAAGAATACTTCCTTCTCGTCCACTACATTAGTTATATCATCATAAAGTTTTTGTGCCTGAAGCAGATTTGGTGCTACTACAACCACTGGTCTTTTTGTTTGCTCATATATAGAAGTCATAAATAGTGTTCTTGCAGAGTTAGATAAACCAGAAACTATTTGTTCCTTCAACCCCGCCTCAACACCTGACATGACATTTTTAATGTCTTCCTGTTTATTGAATAATTTTTTTAGGCCTAACAATAGAAGATTCCCTCCCTACTTAAAAAATGAAAAAACAATCTTGTTTTTTCGTACAAATTACACCTATCATACATTTTATCTGCCCCTTGAAGCCTGTTTATCTATTTATAATTTTTTTGTTTAGATCAATAATATTATATTACATTAAGTCTCCAAAATTCTGTAAACAAGCAAACGGAAAAATGCTTTGGAATCGCTCCAAAGCTTCTTTCGCCATGAAATGCTTCATAACATTAATGAATCAAATAATCGGTTTCATAATAACCTGGATTTTTAGCTAATGATTCTTGGCAATCCTCACAAATGGACTTGATATGAATATCGCCTGACCCGCTGTAATTTATCATCTCTGCTCTTTCTTGTTCTGTCAAGATATCAAAGCCCAGCCGGGAAGTTTCAACAGACTTCGCTTCAATACTTCCTATCTTTACTCCACAATGACGGCAATTATAATGTATAGCCATAAAGCAGGCCTCCTTAAAGCTTTATACTAGTGCTAGTATTTACCTTTTGGAGGGAAGTTATACTTAAGAATCTAAAAGCACAGCGGCCTTAAAACGCTTACTGGATATTATATATATTCATCACTTGCAGGAATGGTTCTTTCATCCACTGTTCACAAGCATCAGAACATTTCTTCACAATGATTTCCAAAGCCTCTTGCTCTTCCTTCGTAAATCTTCCTAAAACATAATCTGTCACTTTCATCCCATTCTGGGGCCTGTCAATTCCGACACGAATACGATTAAATTTTTCAGTGCCTGTATGGGCAATCGTCGATTTAATCCCATTATGTCCGCCAGAGCTTCCTTTTTGTCGCAATCTTATTTTGCCGACAGGCAAATCTAAATCGTCGTATATTACAACGATATCCTCTGTTTTAATATCATAATAGTCCATGATTGGGCGGATGGATTCCCCAGACAAGTTCATGTACGTCAGCGGCTTTAACAGTACTGCCTTTTCTCCATTAATCATCCCGATGCCATATTGTCCCTTGAATTTAGATTTATCCAAAGGGATTCCATACTCTTTAGATATATAATCTATAACTTCAAAGCCAATATTATGCCTTGTTTTTTCGTATTGCTTTCCTGGGTTGCCCAAGCCTACTACCAATTTCATGAAATTCACCCTTTTATTCTTGTTTATATACAGAAAAAGAAGGCTTGCCAATAACTTCTCAATCGGCCAAGCCTCCATTATTGATTATCACAGCTTGTATGTATATATCAAATAGGAACAAGCACAACTTGCCATCCTATTTGATATTCTACATCCATTTAATGCATACCTTCCTTTTTTAAGCATTTAATCATTAAATACATACAAAAGGTCCATATTACCTAAAAATTAATCTGTTTCCTCAACAGTCGTTTCTCTGCCTTCTACATTTTCTGGAATTCCACCATCTTGCTGCTCACCAGTGCTTATTTCTTCCTCTTGTCTTGGAGGAAGTATGGAAGCAATGGTTTCATCTGCCTCATGGTTAATTTCCAGATTGTCATATCCTTTAATATCAGAGATAGATAGCGTTTCGCCAACCTGCAGGCTGCTGATATCAATATCAATAGCAGCAGGAATATCGTTAGGCTTTGCTGTTACTTCGACTTCATGCAGCGCCTGCTGCAGAACGCCGCCATCCTTTACGCCGCTTGATTCGCCAGTAAGATTGATTCTGACTGTTGCAGTTATTTCTTTTGATAAATCAACCGCTAAAAAGTCAACATGTAGAATTGTTCGTTTAATCGGATCAGAATGATATTCGTTCAGCACAACATTGTGCTTATCACCATCGACATCCAAGGAAATAACTCCATTGCGTCCAACATCCTTCAATACTTTTAAAAAGTTCGCTTCATTTAGCGTAATAGATGTGCTGTCCACTTTGGAACCATAAACCACGCCTGGAATGTCTCCTTTAGTCCTTAAATCCGTTAACACCGAATGCTTAGAAACCGTACGCTTTTTTGCTTGTAATGTTGCACTCATAATAAAATTCGCCTCCATTATATTCAAATCACTATATATAAAAAATTCCCTAAAACTAGCTATTTTAAACATACTAGTTAGTAACTAGGTAATTTTTTCCTAAGAGTGAAAGAATATAGAAGACCAATATCCCAATAGAAATAAGTCGCTCCCCTTAACAGAGAGCGACATATTTCTTAATCAAAAAGATAGCTTACTGACTGATCGGAATGAACTCTGATTATTGCTTCTCCAAGCAATTCTGCTACAGAAAGTTGAATTACGTTATCTGTAAGCTTTTCTTCTGGAAGCTCAATAGAGTTTGTAACTACAAGCTCTTTTATTTTTGAATTCTTAATTCTTTCCATGGCAGGTCCAGACAGAACAGGGTGTGTACAGCAAGCGTACACTTCCTTCGCTCCATTCTCAGCAAGAGCATTTGCTCCAAGAGTAATTGTGCCAGCAGTGTCAATGATGTCGTCAATAAGAATAGCAATTTTTCCTTCGATATTTCCGACGATGTTCATGACTTCAGCCACATTCGGTTTAGGACGTCGTTTATCAATGATAGCAATTGGTGCTTTAAGACGCTCTGCAAGCTTACGAGCTCTTGTTACACCGCCATGGTCTGGTGATACGATGACAATATCGCCGTCGAATTCCCTTTTGCTGAAATATTCCCCTAAAATTGGCACACCCATCAAGTGATCGATAGGAATATCGAAGAATCCTTGAATTTGCGGTGCATGCAAGTCTAACGTTATAACACGAGTAGCTCCTGCAGTTTCCAACAGATTCGCTACCAGCTTAGCTGTAATTGGTTCACGTGCACGAGCTTTACGATCTTGACGTGCATAACCATAGTAAGGTATTACCAAGTTAATTGTTTTAGCAGAAGCGCGTTTTAAAGCATCAATCATGATAAGAAGCTCCATGATGTGCTCATTTACAGGAGAACTTGTTGATTGAATAATATAAACATCACAACCACGAATGCTCTCTTCAATATTGATTTGAATTTCTCCATCACTGAAACGTGTAACAGAGCACTTACCTAGTTCTACGCCGATTGTTTTGGCAATTTCCGCTGCCAACGCCGGATTGGAATTTAAGGTAAATACCTTTAAGTTTGGATCTGTATTTTTAACTAGCATGATGAACCTCCACTGGCTTTATTCCTAATTAATAGCTTGTCCTAATTTCAGCAAGGAATAAGACAGGATTAATTCCCTCTTATTCCACTTTTTACTTCTTTCAATCTTGCTTTGACTTTTTCACGTACTCATCTTTATTAACTTGTCGGGCCCGTGCAATGGATAACGCATCCGCTGGAACATCATCTGTAATAGTAGAACCAGCTGCAACGTAAGCTCCTTTGCCTACTTTGACTGGTGCTATCAAATTGGAATTACAGCCAATGAATGCACCATCTTCTATGGTTGTCAAAAACTTATTTTCGCCGTCGTAATTGACTGTTATCGTACCACAGCCTATATTGACATCACTGCCAACTGTCGCATCACCGATATAGCTTAAATGGGAAGCTTTGCTTCTGTCCCCAAATTCCGCCTTTTTGATTTCAACAAAATTACCTATTTTCACGTCATCACCTATAGCGGAGGCAGGACGGATATGGGCGAAAGGTCCAATATTTACATTCGAACCAATTTTGCTGTCAAATGCAGCAGATTGCCTGATTTCAGTATTTTCTCCAATAACACAATTGCTTATTTCCGTATTTGGTCCAATAACACAATCGGAAGCAATAGCTGTTTGCCCTGAAATTATTGTGCCTGGCAAGATGACCGTATCATTTCCAATCGTAACATCTGTGCCGATATAAGTATTTGATGGATCTACAATCGTGACACCATTGCGCATATGAGCTTCATTGACACGTTTCTTAAGGAGTCTTTCAGCTTCAGCCAATGCAATCCGGTCATTCACGCCAATCGTCTCATTAAAGTCCTCTGTCTTATATGCAGATACTATTTCACTTTGTTTTTTGAAAATCTCAATGACATCAGGCAAATAGTACTCCCCTTGAGCATTTTCATTTGTGACATTATTCAATGCCTCAAACAGAGCTGCATTATCAAAACAGTACGTACCAGTATTTATTTCGACAATTTTCTTTTCGTCATCCGAAGCATCTTTATGTTCAACAATTTTTTCAACTTCACCAATATCGTTCCGTACAATCCGTCCATAACCTGTCGGGTCGTCTGCAACTGCAGTCAATACTGTTGCTTTAGCGGAAACTTCTAAATGATAACTGCAAAGAGCCTCTAACGTCTCCGATGTAATCAAAGGTGTATCGCCGCAAACAACGACTGTGACTCCTTCTTTATCTTGAAGAAACTCCTTAGCCTGCATAACTGCGTGTGCAGTTCCTAACTGTTCAGCCTGATAAGCATAACTGATTTTATCTCCAAGCTGTGCTTTAACTTGATCCGAACCGTGGCCTATAACAGTTACAATACGCTCCATTTGAAGCTTTGATACTTGATCGACTACATGCTGCACCATCGGCTTGCCGCAAACTGGATGAAGCACTTTATATAGCTTAGACTTCATTCTTGTTCCTTGTCCTGCGGCCAAAATCACTGCGTATCGATTTATCATTAACGGGCCTCCAATTTAACCTTTTTATCCATTAAAAATATATCCTAATTACAGCATGATTTCAAGGAATGTTTGTATCCAAATATATGAAAAACAGCTGAAATAATAAGGTGTATAAGGGTTTCTCATCAATGATTTTTTTATTTACTTTTCTTACGGATGCTAAGAATCCGCTTACCTTTTTTCCACTGTAATAATTCACATGTGCAAATTATTTCTATATCTATATAAAATTATGCTTCAACTATCTGTAGTCGCAAAAAAAAGAGCCTTACTCTTCGGAAGTAGGCTCTAGCTGCTCATTATTCTTTAGGAAGCACCAGCTTCTTCAAATTCAACTTCTAATTCACCTAAACGGTGGTACTCTGTTAAAACAGCTTCCTGGATTTTACCTCTTGTCCCGGAGTTAATCGGATGAGCAATATCCCTAAATTCACCATCTGGTGTCCGTTTGCTAGGCATTGCGACAAATAAACCGTTATTTCCGTCAATGACCCTAATATCGTGAACAACAAACTCATTATCTAGAGTAATAGAGGCAATGGCTCTCATTCGTCCATCCGTATTGACTCGGCGTAGTCTTACGTCAGTTACTTCCATTCTGTTCACCACCTTTACTAGAAGATAAAATCTAGTTAAGTAATTCAACAGAATTTCCATAACTCCTTCTTAATCAGCAAAATTTTTTAGAATATTTAAGATAAAATCCTAAAAAACGCTAACTTTAGTTACAAAAACTAACATATTCCTACCTAAAGTTACTTACTTAATGCGATTACTTCAATTTCAACTAGTACATCTTTAGGCAATCTTGCTACTTCTACACAAGAACGTGCTGGTTTATGTACATTAAAATATTGACCGTACACTTCATTAATTGCTGCAAAGTCATCCATGTTTTTAATGAAAACAGTAGCTTTCACGACAGTTTCAAAAGAAGCATTTGCTTCTTTCAGTACCGCTGCAAGATTTTTAAATACTTGGTGTGTTTGTTCCTGTACGTCACCAGTAACTAATTCTCCTTCTGCAGTCAAAGGGATTTGGCCGGAGCTGTAGAACATGTTATTGACAATAATTCCTTGAGAATATGGACCAATTGCTGCTGGCGCATCATTTGTTTGTACAATTTTCATTTTCATTATCCCCCTATTGGTTCTTATCAAAAAAATTTCCAACTTCAACAGATATTTTCTTTTCTTTAACATCGACACCAGAAAGTTTTACCAATGACAAATAATCATCAACAAGCCTTTCCTCCGCTTCTTCCGCCTCAATCAAGACGGCAATACCGGCAACGTTAGCATTAAATTCATCCAATAGGCTGATCATGCCATTCACTGTGCCGCCTGCCTTCATGAAATCATCGACAATAAGTACGTTGGAGCCTTGCTCTAAGCTTCGTTTTGAAAGAACCATCGTTTGAATCCGCTTGGATGAGCCTGATACATAATTAATGCTCACTGTTGATCCTTCCGTTACTTTACTGTCCCTTCTTACCATCACAACTGGAACATTCAAGAATGAAGCAACAGCATAGGCAAGCGGGATCCCTTTTGTTGCCACTGTCATGACAACATCAATATTTGTTTCAGCAAAAGCAGACGCAAAGATTTTCCCTACCCTTTGTACAAGAGCCGTATCTCCTAGAATATCTGTCATATAAAGATATCCACCGGGAAGCAGCCTGTCAGGTTTCATTATTAATTGACAGAGCTCCTCTATGAATGCTTTTGCTTCCTCTTCATTAACTTTAGCGTGATATTTCACGCCACCTGCAGCACCTGGCAATGTTTGCAGAATCCCTATTCCTCTTTCCTCAAAGGTTTCTTTTATTATCGCTAAGTCTTCACTGATGGAAGATTTAGCAGAACCATACCTTTCGGAAAAATAAGATAAGGAAACTAATTGCCTTGGATGCTCTAATAAATAATTCGTCATGTCTATTAAACGTTCACTACGACGAAATTTCATAAGGCGAACCTCCAAAAATCCGAATATTTTACAGTTAATATTACAGTATTATACGGATTTAATCAAGGGTATGACGATTCCCCATCATGCGGACTGCAAATACTTGGTCGCAAAAACCTCTTAATCCATTATATACACGGTTCATTCTTGAATCATGCTGGATTAATCCAAAGACAGTCGGACCGCTGCCGCTCATCAATACTGCATCTGCCCCGAACTTTTTCATCTGGTCCTTTATTTGAGCCACCTCAGGATACAGATTTAACGTTACATCTTCTAGTACATTCCCGACATTATTGCACATTGCTTCATAATCGCCTGTGCGAATGCACTCAATCATACCTTCAGTATCAGGGTGATTAATTTGCGAGACATTCAACTTTTTGTAAATATCCGCTGTAGACACGCCTATAAAGGGCTTGGCCAACACTACCCAGCAAATAGGCGGAGCAGGGATTTCCTTAATCATTTCTCCTCTGCCAGTTGCGAGGGCCGTGCCCCCATATACACAAAAGCTCACATCAGAGCCGATTTCCGCTCCAATCTCAGCAAGCTCATCAAGGGTCAATTGAAGGTCCCACAGCTTGTTTAGACCCCTCAATACTGCTGCAGCATCGCTGCTTCCCCCTGCAAGTCCTGCTGCAACCGGGATGTTCTTTTCAATTTTAATTGTAACTCCCTTTTTAACATTAAACTTTTTCTTTAATAGATTTGCTGCTTGATAAGCAAGATTCCTTTGGTCATCGGGTACAAATCGATTAAGGGAATTTATCTTTATGGAATCCTTCTCTTCCAGAATAAGTTCAATTCTGTCTGCAAGGTCAATGGTTGTCATGATCATTTCTACCTCATGATAGCCATCCGGCCTTTTACTCAATACATCCAACGATAAGTTGATTTTAGCTGGTGCCTTCACCAAAAGCTTCAATATTTCCACCTACTTAACATTTTCATAAGTCCGCTTTTTCGTCCTATTGTACCACACAATAGGAAATAAAAAGAATGACTGATATAATAACCCAATTCTTCTATGTATGAAACAAAAAACAAAGAAGCAAACTATTGATTGCTTTATGTTTAATGAATAAATTCACAGCATTTTATGGCTATAGTGATTTTACCATAAAATATGTCATTTAAAGCAAAATACTAAGAATCATTTATGTTTTTTCCGCTCGTTTCCTAGCTTTTTTACTTGTTAGAAAAAAGGTGCAAAAAAAGACCTAACCCTACACCCTTCCCTATAGTGAAAAGGGTGCAGAGTTAAACCTGATGCCGTGAATAAATCCTTGATAGTTAATTTTTGTAAACAGGATTTAATTTAAAGGAATCAAAATTCACTTTTGATTATTTAGAAGACTCTGCTCAGCGATTTCAATTGCCCTCTTGACCATGTTCCCAGCATCCTTAGCTCGGATGCCGCCCCATCCATCCTTTTGGACAACATCATAAAAACCTAGTTCTTTTGCAATTTCTTCTTTTAGCCCTTCTGACATAATTCCTCTTCGTCTACTCAACCTTAAACCTCTCCTTTCATTATTCACGGTAGTTATAGTATGTAACCCTGTTTTTTTTTCATGTACTGTTTCTATTTCCAGTTATCACAGATTTTCCCCATGAAAAAAGCAGCAACCACGTGGTAACTGCTAGTCTCTACAATATATATTAGCTTAGAGCAACTTGTCCTGATGTATCTTCATAGAAGGTAATTTGAACCGTTTCTGTTAAAACATCTGCATAACTGTACGATACCCGTTCAAATGCATTTTCATCCTGATCTAACTCTACCACAAACACAGAGGGATATGTTTCAGCCAATACACCTGAACGTTCAATCGTTTTACGACGACCGCCATTAGCCTTCAGCATCAATCTTTTCCCTAAATTCGAATCAAGAGCTTTTTTTATATCTGATAATGTTTTTGCCATTTTCGGTCCACCTCACTGTGTAAAGTATATCACACTGACACAATAGAGTCAAACAAAAATATAAATTATAACAGTCTCTTTTAGAAGTTGTCAATATTTTTTATTCTTATTTTTCTTCTATTTTTCAACAATTTTATTTTTTCCCATTCTACCATAATTATGTATTAAAGTTTTTTTTATAAAGGAGCCTTTCTAAATAAGAAAAACCGGGCATAGCCCGGTCCTTTTCATGGTTAGAGAATATCCGATAATTTGTACTCTATGCCATGTACCCCTTTATAATACTCAGGATACATTTCACCCCCACATTTTTCACATGCA
>NZ_JAMAUK010000037.1:0-40143 GCF_023714395.1 Niallia sp. MER 6
AAGTCCGCTCGACTTGCATGTATTAGGCACGCCGCCAGCGTTCGTCCTGAGCCAGGATCAAACTCTCCGATAAAGAGTAAGATTAGCTCATTTGCTAAACTCTAGCTTTTTGTTACTTTGTTTTCATTTTTATAACGCAAGTTATAAAAACGATTATTGTTGACGTTTTGTTTGTTCAGTTTTCAAAGAGCAATTTTAAATCACTGTTAGAAGTGACTTTTTAAATAATACCAGCATTTTCCTTCAAAGTCAACAGCTTATTTTTTTACAAGATGTTCCTCAAAGACGCTGTTTTCATATAATATCACCATCTAACCCAATAGTCAACATAACTTTTAAAAAAAATCATTCATAAAACACTTTCTTCTATTATATATATAAAAAAGAACCCAGCAATAACAGCCGGGTTCTCAAAAAGTTTATTTCACGATAGAAATAATATCTTCTTCATTCAAATCAACATCGCCTGGTTTATTAATCTGTACAGATTCACCTTCAGCTAAATTAGTGAAGATAATTGGCGTTGTTGTTGATGTTGCATTTTCTTTAATGAAGTCCAGGTCTACTTTCAATAGAGGCTGACCTTTTTTAACTTCGTCATTTTCCCCTACTAGAGTTTCGAATCCTTCCCCTTTCAGTTTCACTGTATCGATACCGAAGTGGATTAAGATTTCACGGCCTGAATCTGCCATAATACCAATTGCGTGTTTTGTCGGGAACAAGTTTACAATTTTCCCGTCAACAGGAGATACAACAGTACCTTCAGATGGAATGATTGCAAAGCCATCACCCATCATTTTACCAGCGAACACTGGATCTGGAACTTCTGTAATTGGCACCAACTGACCTTTAATTGGTGATACAAGTGAATCGTCACCGTCAACATCACCTTTAAGAGCATTTGGATTTACCTCTTCAATTTGCTGCTTCACTTCTTTATCCATTGAAGCATTTGCAGCTGGACGCGGTCTTTTACCGCTCATAATATCTCTCATTTGACCTTTAATTGTTTCAGAACGAGGACCGAATATTGCTTGAATGTTATTGCCGACTTCAAGTACCCCAGCAGCACCAAGCTTTTTCAAACGATCTTTATCAACATCTTTAATGTCATTAACTGACACACGAAGTCTTGTGATACATGCATCAAGGTGAGCGATATTTTCTTGTCCACCCATTGCTTCTAGTACTTCATATGGAAGGTCGCTAGTAGTGCCGCCTGCAGTTTCTTCTTCTTCAGTTTCATCTTCACGTCCTGGAGTTTTCAAGTTAAACTTGCGGATTGCGAAACGGAAACCAAAGTAATAAATAACTGCGAACACTAAACCAACCGGAATGATAATCCAAGCATTTGTTTGTGGGTTAATTAATCCAAATAGAATATAGTCAATTAAACCACCAGAGAAAGTCATACCAACCTTAACATCCAACAGTTGCATTGTCATAAATGATAGACCCGCAAATACTGCGTGGATACCGAATAGAACTGGTGCTACGAATAAGAATGAGAATTCTAAAGGCTCAGTAATACCTGTTAAGAAAGAAGTTAATGCAGCAGAAGCCATCAAACCACCAACAACTGCTTTTCTTTCTGGACGTGCCTCATGATAAATAGCAAGAGCTGCAGCTGGCAATCCGAACATCATGAACGGGAATTTACCTGTCATGAATGTACCAGCAGTCAAGTTTTGTACACCATCTTTAATTTCAGCCATGAAGATACGTTGGTCACCACGTACTACATCACCAGCAGCAGTAGTGTATTGTCCAAACTCATACCAGAATGGAGAGTAGAAGATATGGTGCAATCCGAATGGAATCAATGAACGTTCAATGATACCAAAAATCAATGCTGAAATAGTCAAGTTTGCATTAACCATGTTTTGAGAGAATGCATTTAGACCAGTTTGGATTGGAGGCCAGATTAATACCATTAACAAACCTAAGATAACAGCACTTCCTGCCGTAATAATCGGCACAAAACGCTTTCCAGCAAAGAACCCTAAATATGATGGCAATTCTATTTCATAGAACTTGTTATAAAGCATAGAAGCAAGTATACCTACGATGATACCGCCGAACACCCCTGTTTGAAGCGTTGGAATACCAAGTACGTTAGCAATATCGATACCGTTAACAGATTCAGCTGTATAGCCTTTAACAGTACCCATTGTTACGTTCATAATTAAGTAACCAATAATTGCAGCAAGACCAGCAACACCCTCACCGCCAGATAAACCTACTGCAACACCAACTGCAAACAACAGCGGCAAGTTGCTGAATACGATATTACCCGCGTTTTCCATTACGGACGCTACCATCGATACTCCACTATTATCTAAGAATGGAGCAAGATCTAGCAATGCTTCATTGTGAAGCGCATTACCTAGCGCAAGCAAAATACCAGCAGCTGGCAATAATGCAACCGGAAGCATAAGTGCTTTTCCGACTTTTTGCAAAACACCGAAAATCTTTTTAAACATTCGTTTTTCCTCCTACTTTATTAAAAAAATTCTTCTAGCCCATAAAGCGTTATCAAAAGGCAAAACAAAAAGGCATGAGTAAAAAGTAACTGAAAAAAGCTGTTCAGGGATATATTGCCCTAAATAACTCCGTTCAATCATCTTTTTCACTCATGCCTGATCGAATCAGTAACACGTTTATAAGATAATAACTATTTAACCTTTTTTTGAAGTCGCTGAAGATGCATTGTTAAATACACAGCTTCCGCATCAAATACAGGTTTCTTTAATGATTGTTGCATCACTTTAATGAGCTTCCATGAGAGATTATAGCACAGCGGATATTCATCTTTCAATAGGGAAGTTATTTTTTCTGGCTCATCTACTTTTTCCCCATTATGAACTCTTTCAATCGTAAAACGAAGATGACGAACTAGTCTCATATAATCAATGCTGTCTTTATCAATTTCGATTTCCAGCTGTTCTTCAATTAAATTGACAAGATGTGTCACTAATTGAGAATGCTGGTTAACCTCAGAAAGATTTCTATTCATCATTGCGCTGTGGATATGAAGAGCGATGAAACCGATTTCACCTACAGGCAAATTAATTTTTGTCTGTTCACTAATTAGCTTTACTACATCCTCAGCAATCTTATATTCAAAAGGATATAGAGCCTTCGTTTCGATCAAAAAGGGATTATTTAGCACAAGCCCATTTGATAATCTCGAAGCCGCAAACATGATGTGATCTGTTAACGCAACATGAATATGCTCATTGAGCATCGCATTTGTTTTGCTTTTAATAAGCTCTATAGAAGAAATAATAACATCTAGCAAATCGTTGTCTACTTGAGGAAGGAGTTTCAGGTAGTTTATCTGTTCTTTTTCATTGCGAAGAACAAAAAGTTTCTCAACTACATCCGCGTCAATAGAGTCACCATTCTTTCTGTTAAACCCTATTCCTTTTCCAATTAGCACAACTTCTCCATATGAAGGATGCTCACCAATAAGCACATTATTATTAAGCGCTTTTTTCACTAGTAAATTTGGCATGATTTTTTCCTCACTTCGACAGACTTCTAGGTAATTTAATGTTATTAAAGTCGAACTTGTAAGTCAACGAAAAAATAACAAAAGGCTGCTAAAAATAGCAGCCTTTAAAATCTTATTCCTTATTGAAGGAAAACAAAGTATAGTGCAAAGATGGCAAAGAAAATATACATGATTGGATTGATTTCTTTTCTGCGGCCGCTTAACAGCATTGTAATCGGGTAGAAAATGAATCCAACAGCAATACCTGTTGCAATACTGTATGTTAAAGGCATTGACACGATTACCAAGAAAGAAGGCACTGCAATTTCAAACTTAGTCCAATCAATTTTCCCTAGAGACGATACCATCAATATTCCGACAACAACTAGCGCCGGTGTAGTAACAGCAGATGTAACTACTTCCAATAGCGGGAAGAAGAACAGGGAAAGCAAGAAAAATCCTGCTGTTACAACTGATGCAAAACCTGAGCGAGCTCCTGCTGCAACACCAGCAGATGATTCAACGAAAGAAGTCGTTGTTGAAGTTCCGAAGATAGAACCTACCATTGAAGCAATAGAATCTGCAAACAATGCTTTACCTGCTCTTGGCAATTTATTGTCTTTCATTAATCCTGCTTGGTTCGCTACAGCAACCAATGTTCCAGCATTATCAAAGAAATCTACGAATAAGAATGTAAGAATAACAACAAGCATGCTTTGTGTATAGAATGCGCCGTCTCCGAAAGCGGAGAACAATTTACCGAAAGTCGGCTCTATACTTGGCACTGCTGATACAACACCTGATGGCGTATTAATAACACCAAAAATCATTCCGACCACAGCTGTAATTATCATTCCGTAGAATACGCCGCCATGAATTTTTTTAACCATTAAAATGATTGTTACGAAAATCCCGAAGATTGCCAGCAGTGTGCTAGGCTTTGACAAATCACCGATATGAACTAATGTTGCAGGATTGTCGACGATGATTTCAGCATTTTGCAAGCCGATGAATGTAATGAATAAACCTATTCCCGCTCCAACTGCAAGCTTTAACTCAACTGGTATTGCATTTATTAATTTTTCACGAAGACCGGTAATCGTCAACAGCAGGAAGAAGAAACTTGAAATAAATACTGCTGCCAAAGCGTATTCCCATGGCTCACCTTGTGTTAAAACAACTGTATATGCAAAAAACGCATTTAAACCCAAACCTGGTGCAAGTGCAATTGGATAATTAGCAAACAATCCCATGATAAGAGATCCAACTGCTGCAGCTAATGCAGTTGCCACAAACACTGCACCGTAATCCATACGAAGCGCATCCGGCAAGTCTGCTACATCGCCTAGTGTTAATGTAAATGGGTTAACCGCCAATATATATGCCATTGCTAGGAACGTTGTAAAACCACCAACAAACTCTTTACGGTAATTCGTTCCCAGTTCCTCAAATTTGAAAAACTTTTTCATTCTTTTTTTCCCCTTTCATGTTCCAATTCAATAAGAACAAAAAAACACTCCATTATCGTAGGAGCGTTGACTAGGGTTTGTGAAATATAGCAGGGATTAGATAATAAAGAATAAAAGTTCTAATACGTATCCCTTTATATACACAACCTCGTAGTCAAGCTATTTACGGTAGCTCGGTAGAAACTTTTGGGCCATATCCCCCATAATTATACGAGTATTTCTTTAGTTGCAAATTTAGTTTATCAGCATGTTTTCTTTTCGTCAATACAAAAAACGAACATTAAGAGGATATTTTTTTGTAAACGTTCGCTTACTTTTTACCCCTTAATGTTCGTGTTTGGATATTTCTATTAGATTAATTTGGAAATTATTATACCAAATTACCTAAGGGACCGTTCCCTTAGGCAACCTTTATTATTCCCACTCAATAGTAGCAGGTGGCTTACTTGTAATATCATAAACGACGCGGTTAACATGATCCACTTCGTTAACAATTCTTGTTGAAATAACTTCAAGCACTTCCCATGGAATACGTGCCCAGTCAGATGTCATACCATCGATAGATGTAACTGCACGGATTCCGATTGTGTAATCGTATGTGCGCGCATCACCCATTACACCAACACTGCGGATGTCAGGCAGAACTGTGAAATATTGCCAGATATCACGGTCTAAGCCTGCTTTTTTAATTTCTTCACGCAGGATGTAGTCAGACTCACGAACGATTTCCAGCTTATCTTCGCTGATTGCGCCCAATACACGGATACCAAGACCCGGTCCTGGAAATGGTTGTCTCCAAACGATTTCATCAGCTATTCCTAGCTCTGTACCTAATGCTCTTACTTCATCCTTGAACAATGTATTTAATGGCTCGATTAGTTCGAACTGCATATCTTCTGGCAGTCCGCCAACATTATGGTGGGACTTAATCGTTTGTGCAGTTGCTGTACCACTTTCGATAATATCTGTGTAAAGCGTTCCTTGTGCAAGGAAGTCAATTCCTTCAAGCTTGCTTGCTTCATCATCAAATACGTAGATGAACTCGTTACCGATAATTTTACGTTTTTTCTCTGGATCGCTGACACCTTCCAATTTAGACATGAAACGTTCTTTAGCATCCACTTTGATTACGTTCATATGGAAGCCTTCTGTGAAAGTCTTCATAACACTTTCTGCTTCGCCTTTACGCAATAGACCATGGTCAACGAAGATACATGTCAACTGATCGCCGATTGCTTTATGGATAAGAACAGCAACAACAGAGGAGTCTACCCCGCCGCTAAGTGCGCAAAGAACTTTTCTGTCTCCAACTGTTTGACGGATTTTCTCCATTTCGATTTCAATGAAGTTTTCCATTGACCAGTCGCCTTTACATCCACATACACCGAAAACAAAGTTTTTCAACAGTTCATTTCCGTATACGGAATGGCGCACTTCAGGATGGAATTGAACAGCATAAAGACCTTTTTCCTCGTTGCTCATAGAAGCAATTGGGCAAGAAGGATTAATTGCGTCTACTGTAAATCCTTCAGGCTGCTCGACTACAAGATCTCCGTGGCTCATCCACACGATTTGCTCACTTGGCAGATCAGAGAAAAGCTTTGTGCTGTTTTCGATTTTGATTTCAGCTTTTCCATATTCACGGTGCTTCGCTTTTTCAACTTTACCGCCGAAATGCTTTGTCATCAGCTGCATGCCGTAGCAAATACCGAAGATTGGCAGCCCTAAATCAAAGATTCGCTCGTCACAGCCGAATGCATTCTCATCATAAACACTATTAGGTCCGCCAGAGAAGATAATCCCCGCTGGATTTAGCGCTTTGATTTCTTCTGCTGTAATTGTATGTGGGTGAAGCTCACTATAAACGCCAAATTCCCTAATTCTTCTTGTGATTAATTGATTGTACTGACTGCCGAAATCAAGAACGACAATCATTTGTTGGTCTTGAATGCTTGTTTTCCCCATGTTATTCACCTCATTAATCTATTAAAAAGCTCATTGTTACTATTTTTTCACATTTTTGCTTATTCATGCTATAAAACGAAAAGCCATAGCAAAAAACATTGAAAAAGACTATTTTATAGCAGCAAAAAAGGTATTTCTTCATATAAAAAAGACTAGAATTCGGCCTCAAATAAAAACGAAGGCAGAATTCTAGTCTTTTACTATTACAATGGTTTACACACACCATATAAAAATAAGACCCATCTGCCTTCATAGTCGGATCCTTTAAGGTGACCCGGTAGAGACTCTCGAACCATATCATCGAGGATATATGAAGGAAATTTATTAGTTTAGAACATTGTAACAACATGTCGAATTGCTGGTCAAGGTGTTGTTGTTTTGATTAAATTTTCGCACAATTCACCAAGTCATTCTATTCATACTTTTGTAGCTTGCTTTCATTTAATAACTTCCTCTATTTGGCAGATCCTTTTATCATTCTAATCTGATAAATGCTATAAAAAAAAGGAATCCAACACCCCGATAAAAATGTGTTGAATTCCTTTCAACAGGTCAAGCTGCTGTCTTTCTAATCAGCCTTTCCCACATTTCCTTCCATTCCGTCCAATTATTGTCCTGACTATTCCCTTTATACAAGAGCTCCTCATATTTGGCAGTCAAAACAGCCATTTCATTCGTTTTTAAAACATGGTCAATGTATTTGGCATATTCCCGCAATGTCATGTTGTCTTGTTTGCCCCAACCTGAGAGCTTGAGCATTTTGAGCAAGGTTAAATAGGCTTTTTCAAAGTCATTGCCTTTTTTCCCGCGCTTGTATTTCCATATATAAAATATAGGCAGCCACTTATGTCTCTTCCAGAACAGTATCCAGCTCATGGCTATGATTAGAACAGCTCCGCCAACCAGCCACTGCCATCTTTCAGCAGCAAAATTTGCAATTGTATTCCACCACTTTCCGAATGATTTCTCTTCAGACTGATCTGATGCTACTGTCTCTTCTTCTGGTACTTGTTGCTCTTCCCGCTGCTGTTGTGCTTCCTGCTCGGTTTGTTCATTTTCTTCTGTGTTTGTGTCCGCTTCGTTTCGAACATCATTCACATACGTATTTTCATTGGAGAATCCTTGTGTCGGTTCAAAGGTTACCCAGCCAGCTCCAGGAAAATATGCTTCTACCCAGGAATGAGCATTGTTATTGGTTACTTCATATTGGCTTCTATTGTTTTCCTGTTTGATGAGTTCACCTTCAGTAAATCCTTTAACCCATCTTGCAGGAATGCCGAGAGATCGCAGCATCACAACCATTGAAGTTGAATAATTATCACAATAACCTATTTTTGTTTCAAAAAGAAACTGATCGACATAATCTTCATCATCTGCTGGTATGGCCACATCGCTTTGGCTGTATACAAAACCATTTCCGGAAAAGTAGTTTTCAATTGCTCTTGCCTTTGCAAAAACATTATCCTCATCCTTCGTGATTTCAGCTGCTAAATCAATGACTCTCTGCGGCAAATTTTGCGGTAGCTGCGTATATCTTGCTGCTATCTCCGGATTTTCTCTTAAATAGCCGCTCATGTCAGCACTCGTCAATGTACTTAAACTGTATTCAGGCTTTTCATAACTCACACTATAGGAATCTGTTGGAAAATCGAAGGAAATCCGTTCACTTCCTGTTTCTACAATCATCGTCGTATCCATACTTGAAGCTGCTTCTGTCACTCCTAAAGGATATAAGAGATAATCAAAAGGCTGTGCAAAGTTAACCGTACTTTCCTGTGCTTCTGTCTTTACACTGTCGCCTTCCTCAAAAGATACGAACGGGATATCACCAGCTCCTTCTAATCTCTGAAAGTCTTGTCCATTCATTGTGACTGCTTCTTCCGATTGAACCCAGCCCTTACCTGTATACGTATCCTTCGTCTCTACCTTCCAATAATGAGAGGATTCAACTTCAGTCTGAAACATTAATGTATCATCCGGCTCAAAGTCTCCACCAAGCCTCGAATCATCCACACTGTAGCCTACTCGATGGGGTCCGTTGCCATTACCTTGGCCTTCACCACCATTGTCACCAATTGTCTGGATAAACGGCACAGGATCTGGCCAGATTGGATTTGCTTTCGGCGCTGCATATGCTATTGCCGCACTAGCAAAAACAAAGAAAAGCAATGGAGCCATCCACTTTAATGCTAAGAATCTTCGGTCAGTTATATTTTCCTTATCCTTCATCCGATAGAAGGTCAGCATGCCCATTGCTGTAAAGCCTATGATAGTTGTCCTTATGATTGCTATTGATGCATCATATGGAGTAAATGTATCAAGAACCGTTATATAAACCATCGTTAATAGAAAGAAGGTAAATATTCTTCTGCGTTTAATCAGCCAGTAATCAATAAGATATGACATTAACCAAAGCAAAATAAAGAAAAGCAGACTTTTGAACATATTGGTTAACTCAGGCCAATTCGTATCAAATAAAATCGCAAAATTATCCATTACTTCTGTTGTAAAGGCACCAATCCAGTTGAATGTAAAAAAGGAATTTCCATAGTACAAATATTGTAAAACAAATAGAATATAGCCAATTTTAATAATACCGCTTAAAGTAGGATGAAAACGCAGATAGGCCATAACAAGTGAGAGAAGCAAAAACAGGATAAACACGACAACATTCCCTGTATTAGTTAGTTGCTCCATCGGCCGCAGCCATTCCCATATAAGAAAAAAACCTAGCACATACAGCAAAAAATTAGAAATAGCCGTATGAATTCCTATAAATCTCAACTAGTTGCCACCTCCAAAAATGCATCCTTGAATCTTCCCTTAGACACAGGTATAACCATAATTCCCCTCGAAGAAGCCGCAGCTTTTAAACTTCTTTCTTCCTGAGTCAAGCTCTCATTTGCCTCCTTCACAAGAAAAACAGCTACCTGATAGCGTTTATTAGCGAGATAGCTTGTCTTTTCAACAAGCTGCTTCGTCAAGTTTGTTGTAGTGATTAACAAGGTGGCTTGCTGCTGCAATAAGGACATTTCATTATCAAGCACATTTGCCAAGGAAAGCGGAGATGCATCCTCACACTTAGCTAGGTGATGGAATAGAAGACTGCGCTGGCCTTCCCCGCCTCTTATCGGAAAGGTTGTCCGCTCCTTTTCGACCGTAAGCAAACCTGCTTGTGCGCCTTTACGAATAATCCCTCTAATTAAAGAAGCAGTAAACGAAACAAGCGTCTCGAATTTTTCGCTTTTTTCACAGTCAAGTACAACTAAAATGTCATGTGACTGTTTCTGTTCGAATTCCTTTGTCATAAAGGAATCCCTTTTAGCACTCGCCTTCCAGTTAATCCACGAAAATCTGTCACCAGTCTGATATTCTCGAATACCGACTGCCATCGTTGTATCACGTTGGACCCGTTCCTTCGATACTGTCGCCCCTTGATCATAATGTGTCATAAACGGTTTGTAGGAAAGCTCCTCATATACTGGATAAACAATAATCTGGTCTGACAAAGCAAGCTTTAATTCCTTTTCCATTAAGCCAAGCGGATCACCTGTTTTAACAGCTACCTCTGTAAACAGATGCTCTCCTCTTGGTACGGCATCTATATGATAAGAAAGAACAATTCGCCTTTTAAAACCAGGAAAGACTAATACTTTTCCTGAAGCCTGCTCTTTCAAGCTGTTGCTGAACACATCCTCTACCACCAAGTAAAAAAGGGGAAACACGGACGATCTTGTCAGCTCCAACTCCACTGTCATTTTCTCCATCGCAGTGTATTCATGCTTCGTAATTTTCCTTACTGCTTTCCAAACCTTTAACGGATACATAGCAAGCAAAGCTCCGTATATGGCAAATGGCAAAAAGCTGTAAAACAAAAACCAGCTGACAAACCCACCTTGAAACATTGCATACGCAAAAGCTGCACCTGCCAACAGAAACAAAACAAGTAACTTCCAGATGCGAAGCAATCTTCTAAGTATCCTGTTCATCACGTACCTAGCCTTCTGACAGGAACTTGAACAGCTGCCAGAATCTCGCCCATTATATCCTCTGCAGAGATACCGTCAAACTTAGCCTCTGACTTTAAGATAATTCTATGGGAAAATACAGCCTTGGCAAGATATTGAACATCATCAGGAATAACATAATCTCTGCCTTGAACAAATGCATAACTTTGAACAGCTCTCATCAAGGCAATTGATCCACGGGGACTGACACCTAAATAAACATTGCGATGTGCTCTCGATTCTGTTGCAAGATCGACAATGTACTTCTTAATCGTAGCATCAACATAAACCTTCTTCACTTCTGCCTGCAGCATAAGCAGCTCTTCTAATGAAACAACACTTTCCAATTCTTCAATAGGAGCTGACGTTTGGACTCTTGTCAGTACCTCCATCTCCTCTTCATGTGTTGGATAACCCATTTTCATCTTCAAAAGAAATCTGTCCAGTTGGGCCTCTGGCAAAGGATATGTCCCTTCATATTCAATCGGGTTTTGAGTGGCCATAACAAAAAAGGGCTTATTCAGCTTATGTGTCACACCATCTATGGTGACACTGCTTTCTTCCATTGCCTCTAATAATGCGGATTGGGTTTTAGGGGAAGTTCTGTTAATCTCATCTGCGAGAATTATATTGCCAAGTATTGGTCCAGGAAGAAACTGAAACTCCATTTCCTTTGGATTATAGATAGACACACCAGTTACGTCAGATGGAAGCAAGTCTGGAGTAAATTGAATTCTGCGGAAATTTGCGCCGACCGATTTAGCCAATGAACGAACCATCATTGTCTTTCCTACGCCTGGAACATCTTCGAGGAGCACATGACCTTGTGCCAACAGAGCAATCAAACTTAGCTCTGCCACTTCCCGCTTGCCAATCATTACCTTCTCTATATTTTCAATTATTCTGTTCACTTTGCCATTAGCTTCTTGTGTGATTGTCATGCTTCTCCTCCTATATAAAAGTACCTGTAAAAATTGCCGCGGAAGGAAAGCTTAAAACAAGCCATCCTTCTGCCTTTATCTATTTTTGTTAAGAAAGAAATTCATTCGGATTAAGCCCAAGCTCCTGACAGATTTCTGCAACTGTTTGCTTTTCTCTTTGGTCGAAGTTTCCGTCTGCATAACCGATAGATATACAATACCGTGCCACAAGCCGCGCAACCTCCGGCTTGGAACGAACTTTCCCAATAGCTCTAAAAGCTTCAGCCCGTCCAATTATTTGGTCATATTCCATTCTTCTTACAAAATGATTAAATTGCTGCTGCACTTTGTTTGTATCAAATACTCGCAGTTCTTCACTCTGATGGATAAACTCTATCATCTTCCGTTCTTCGGCAGGGTCCAGCCTGCCATCTGCCATGCTGACAAGGGCACAGGAGGCAACAACAGCATCAAGAACATCCGGACTTTTAAAGCGCATGAACAGCTCCTTTGCTCTCTGCTTTTGCTGTCTTCCCCACTCCGCATAATCTGTACTAGAAGGTGACCAGGTGTTTCTGCAGCTGTTGCATGTAAATTTCAATTGATTTTTGCCAATAAATCCGCCTAATAGGCCGATTGGGCCAAGAATTAAGCCGCCGATAGCTGCTTTCCCCAATCCGAAGCCCTTCTCTCCTGTTCTTACATTTGTGCTGTTACACCTCGGGCAAGCAATATGGTCACCGCCATACCCTGTTTGGCTTTGGCCAAAGCCTTGCTGCTGATTGCCGCCATGAAAAGGTGCTTGTCCATAGGATGGCTGATTGACAGGAGGATATGTTCCAGCACTGCTAGATGGGTATGTATTTGCATAGGTGTTCGAGTTCTCGTAGTATGGCTGGTTTTGCACAGGTGGAGCAAAGCTATGCGGCTGGGCATTAAAGCTATTTTGCGGTGCTGGTTCGTCATCGACCGTTACACCAAAGTTCCTGCATAAAGCACCAAGTCCTCCTTGGAAGCCGCTTCCGATTGCATTGAACTTCCACTCTCCGTTATGGCGATAAAGCTCCGCAGCCACAATTGCTGTTTCCACGGTGTAATCTCTGCCAAGATTAAAGCGAATTAACTCTGTTTGGTTTCCTTCATTAAACACACGAACATATGCATTAGATATATGGCCAAAATTCTGCCCTTTTTCATATGCATTATGTATGGTAATAGAAAAGGCAATTCGCTGAATGGACGGAGGTACCCTGTTTAAGTCAATTCTTATTTGTTCGTCGTCAAGATGCCCTGCTCCTGTCCTGTTATCTCCGCTGTACATAACAGAGCCGCCCGCTCCGCTCGGATTATTGTAAAAAATAAAATCTTGGTCGCTGAGAACCTTGCTGTTGCCCCCAAGTAAAAATGCGGAAGCATCAAGATCATAATCAGCACCTGTATGATTGATATCCCATCCTAACCCTACTATTACAGTGCTCAAACCTGGATAGGTTTTCGTTAAGTCCACCTTCTGTCCTTTGCTAAGCATTACGCCCATTACTATTCCTCCTTAGCAACTAATTCACCCTTGTGTCCAGTGCCATTGTATTATTTTTATTGTACATGAGTTCGTTATTATTTGGAATTTTCTAACCTGCCTATATACGTACAAAAATAACAAAAAGTTCCCTTTTTCCGTATCCATTCGCGAGAAAAGCAACTGATTCCTTCTTTCCAAAAACAAAAGGCTCCAACTTTGTCAGAGCCTTTCTTGTATGGAAGCAGCAATCGGCCGCCTCTTTAAGTATTCTTCCATTTCTACTGCTGTAATTGGTTTACTGAATAAGTAGCCTTGCATCTCTCTGCAATTTAAATCTCGGAGAAGCCTGCATTGCTCCACCGTCTCCACACCTTCTGCCGTTACATGCATGGAAAGCTTATGCGCCATCGATATAATCAACGCAACAATATCCTGTTCCTTCTGCAGATCTCTAATAAAGGATTGGTCAATTTTCAATCGGTCAATCGGCATTTTTCTTAGTACACTCAAGGAGGAATATCCTGTGCCAAAATCATCAATAGCAATTGTAAGTCCATTCCTCTTCAGCAATTTCAGTTTGTCTATCGCCTCATCAAGATAATTAGTGAGCACACTTTCGGTAATCTCTAACTGGATATGGCTTGGTTTTACTCCTGCTTCCGAAATTGGCTCAAGAATGTTGTCTACAAAATCAGCCTGCTGAAATAATAAAGGTGATATATTGATGCAAATGGTCAGGCTGATTCCTTGTTCATTCCAATATTTTAATTGTCTGCAAGCTTTATTAATGACCCAATTGCTTATAGCACCTATTGTCCCCATTTCCTCTGCAACAGGAATAAAGCGACTAGGAGATATTAGACCAGACACAGGATGATTCCAGCGCAGCAATGCTTCCACTCCAATTACCTTATTTAAGAACACATCAATTTTCGGCTGATACACAAGAAAGAAATGATTATCCATATCTTCTGTTGCTTTTCTAAGTTCATGCTGGAGGTGAAGCCGCTCAACCATAAACACCTTCATGCTTTTTGTAAACAACTGTGAATTATTACGCCCCTTTTCTTTCGCAAAATACATCGCAATATCCGCATTCTTTTCGAGAGTTTCTAACTCTTTTCCATGATCGGGAAAAATAGATATACCAATGCTTAATGTAATATAGAACTTCTGATTTTCAATATGAAGCGGCTCGTTAAAAAGGGAAATTAAATCTTTGGCAATACTTTCCGCTTCCTTAGCAGACTGAAGTCCCGGAAGCATAACAGTAAACTCATCTCCTCCATATCGGGAAACAAGTCCGCTTTTCGGGATACAACCAACAATTCTATCTGCGAGCTCCTTTAACACCTTGTCCCCCATATCGTGCCCAATGCTGTCATTGATACCTTTAAAATGATCTAAATCTATAAATAAAAGCGCAAGCTTCTCATTTGTTGTTCTTGCTTTATTCATTGCCTCATTCATTGAATTGCTAAGCATGCGGCGGTTGGCTAGGTTTGTTAATGGATCGTAGAATGCCAGTCTCTCCAATTTCCGCTGGTATTTACGCTTCTCCGTATTATCTAGAATAGAACCCATAATGGCAGGTGCATCATTATGTATCACACTTAATTTGTGAGAAAGAACCACTACATCCAACAGCGTGCCATCCTTTTTCTGAAGCTGAAGTTCAGCTCTATTGTTGTAAAGACCGACTTCTTCCCCTTCATGAAGTGGCAAAATCAAGTCTGAAAAATGCATGCAAAGCAGCTCTTTACTGTGATAGCCGCTTAATGCAAGCAAAGTAGAATTGACATACGCAAATCTTCCTTCACGAAGGATATAAATTCCTAACAAAGACTCCTCTACTAATGTTCGAAATTTAAATTCAGCTTCTGAAATTCTTTTATTCGATTGTTCATCCTTCAGTCTTTCCCTTCTTATTAGAAGGAAAAGAATAGTACTTGTAACACAGATGAAAATCCAGCCTTTCAGCATTTCATAGGATGCCAAATTTCGCAAATCGCCAGTGAAATAAGGGAGTAGATAAGATGAAAACATAACCCAGCATGCAGAAATGAGTAAATAGATAAACGGTATCTTTAAATCTGATTTATGCAGATTTTTTAGTCTTTTCATCTTCCCCCTCCTAAGGCGTCTTTTTAACAGGATTATTAGTATTAACCAAGAAGGGAAAAGAAATTTATGAAGGATGCAAAGAGTAGATATTACATCGTTATTTCTTTTATAACAAACCTTTAATGTTCATCGTCATAATGTTTTCATTCGGTAATCAAAGACGGTTTTTGTCACCTATCTGACTTGTTGTGTCACTTTTATTTAATCTTCGCTTCATTCTCTTTATTGTACAATTTATATGTAAAGGAGTTGTGTTACATATGCTTTTTGGATCGATAATTTGTTCAATCCGCAAATACCATAAATACAGCTATTATTATAGCGGCGAGTGTATAACATGCGGAAAAATCCGTAAGGAATATGAAAAAGATAAGAACGAAAAACAAGTTATGGAAGAAACTCACAAAACAAATAACCAGGAAGAATCCATTAATAAATGATGAGCCTTGAAGGCTCATTTTTTTTTGGCAATTTTTAGCACTGTGTTTATCTCTAATTTAGCAGGGGTACTTCATAAGCGTAACTGCAAAACCAAAAGGAGGAGATATATGTGTTTCGTCATCAGAAAGAATTACAATTTGAAGTAAAAGTGGACAAGCCAGATCCAATGCTGGCCCGCCAAATTCAAGAGGTTCTTGGTGGACAATTCGGAGAAATGACTGTTATGATGCAATATCTTTTTCAAGGTTTTAACTGCCGCGGGGAAGAAAAATACAAGGACATGCTGATGGACATTGGTACAGAGGAAATCGGGCATGTAGAAATGTTATGTTCCCTTATAAGCCAACTTCTAGATGGTGCATCACCAGATGATCAGGCAGAAGCAGCTAAAGATCCGACGATTGCTGCCATCATGGGTGGAGTCAATCCGCAGCATTTGCTTGTGAGCGGATTAGGAGGTCTTCCAACTAACTCTAATGGAGTGCCGTGGAATGGTTCTTATATCGTAGCAAGCGGAAACTTACTTGCAGATATGCGCTCTAACCTGCATGCAGAAAGTCAAGGCCGCCTGCAAGTTGCAAGACTGTACCATATGACAAAGGATGAGGGTGTCCGCGCTACATTTAGAAAAATGCTTGCTCGCGACAGATATCACCAATATCAATGGCTTGCAGCAATTGAGGAATTGGAAAGCAAAAACGGTGTCGTTGTACCAGCAAGCTTCCCGCCAGAAGCAGAGAAGGAATCACAGCCTGAAGCTTATGAATTCTGGAACCTCTCTGAAGGATCCGAGTCATCTGACGGCTTATGGGCAACTGGAAGCGCCCCTGATGGCACAGGAGACTTCGTCTATGTGAAAGAGCCTGTCGCAAAAGGGAATGTGCCAATAACTAAAGTACCGTCAGAATCATTGCACCATGATTTAAATACATTAAATACATTGAAATAAAAACAACAAAGAGCTGGCCATATCCGCCAGCTCTTTTCCTATTTAAATCACATTTTCTCTTTCAAGGAGAGCAAGTGCTTGTCTTAAGCTTGCCTTCGTCACTAAATTCTTAATGTCGAGACCAAGACTTACCATCGTCTGGGCTATCTCCGGCCTCACTCCAGAGAAAATTGTGCCAATCCCGAGCAGTCTTAATGCATCCATAAGTTTAAACAATTCATTAGCAACCATCGTATCTATAATGATAACCCCAGAAATATCAATGATTAAGTGACTGATTCCCATATCTCTAGTTTTAACCAATGTTTCTTCCATAAGCAGCTGTGCTCTTTCTGTATCTAAATCCCCAATTAAAGGCAGAATAGCGATATTTTCTGTAATCGGCACAACTGGAACAGACAGCTCCAAAAACGCTTTTCTTGAATTATTGAGTGTATTCGCATAGGAATCCACATAAGACAGGCTGAAATTGTACAACGCATAATCCAGTAAAGGATCAATAATATCCTTCACCTCAAAAGCCTCATCGATGGAATAATCCTTTTCTTTCATCTCTGTCTTTAAAACTTCCCAAATTGCTGTTCTGTAGAATGACACATCCTTTAATGCCTCATCTAACGGTACTCCTTCGGAGGATAAATTCGCACCAGTGCTGATTCCCCAATCGGTAAATAAAGAACGAGCTCCTTTTAAATCTGGATAGTTTAACAGGCTTTTACCGAATAAGGAAACAAAATGAGCGCGCAGCTGAAGAATTTCTCCTTCAACAGAGCTGATTTGCGCTAATTTTTCAGAGCTTTCTCCCTCTATTCTCCGCTTATGCACAGTCAGCGCAATTTCTTGTGAATTTTGCAACAGCAAATTCCCTAAATGCTTTATATTTTCACTCATTAACCTGCTCCTCCAATTGATATTCAATAGCTTGTACTACCTATTATAGCAATTTCAGTTGCTACTTTCATAGAATCCTATTGTCTAGAATCTATTGAATTGTAAGGGTGCATAACTAGAGCTTAAAGGAAAAGCTGTCTTAAGCTGTTGCTAAGATAATCTCATCATTAAAGTAAATAACCTCTGTGAGAATCTTGCAGCCTTGCAATTGCTCAAATGCTTCCCGAGCTTCTTGTTCTGTAGTGAATTCAAATTGCGCAATATCATTTTCTGGTGAATAGACGGTTATAACCCACATCCGTTTTTTGCATCTCCTTTTTTATCTTTATTTCCTAATTTACGCTGTTTCATCAACTTTCAATGATAGGCCGGCCTTTAGTTTTTCTAATTGCAGTTCTTGCCTTAAATAAAGCTGTTCGGCCTCTGCTAACGATATTTCTTTAAAGCGGACAATTTCCCCCGGCTTCTTTTGAGCTAGCAGCGGTAGGTCCACCGTTGCGACTTGTGCGATTTTCGGGTAGCCTCCCGTCGTCTGCCGATCTGCCAGCAAGATAATGGGGTTTCCATCCTTCGGCACTTGAATCGTCCCATTTGTTACAGGTTCAGATAGGAGTTCAAATGAATCGGTCATTTCCAAGGGAGTGCCTTCCATTCTGTATCCCATCCGATCTGAATTCGGTGTAATACGAAAATCCTCCTTAAAGAAACGGTCTCTGCTTGATTCAGTAAAATAATCGAATTCTCCGCCTCTTATTACACGTATCACTGTTTCCTTCAGATTAATAAACGGTTCTGGATTAACATGCCAAGCAGTGGCAGCAAAGGATATTGCCCCAGCGCTGCTTTTTAAGTGCTGAAAACGGTGGGCAGCCCCGCCGCAAGTCAGTTTGTCACCTGCTGAAAGAGCCCGCCCTTTCAGCCCGCCGAGTTCTCCTCGCAAATAAGTGCTTTTGCTTCCAAGCACCTCCTGCACATCAAAACCGCCAGCAACAGCCATATACGTTCTGCAGCCTGAACGGGAAGCTCGGAACCGAAGCAGACTTCCCTTTTTTATCCACACTGGCCTCCATAGCGGGATTGACTCTTCTTCTATAACCGGAGCCAAATCTCCGCCTGTAACAGCAATAAGCAAGTCTTCTTCAACAAGGAATGACCCGCCCATTAACGTCATCTCCAGCCCTGCCTCATTCTCCTTATTGCCGACGAGCAAATTAGCAATACGCAAAGAGATAGAATCCATTGCTCCGCTGACAACTACTCCATATTTTTGATAACCGTATCTGCCCAGATCCTGCAAACTTGTCAGCATACCAGGGCGCTCCACTCTTAAGCTCATAGCACTGTCTCCTTATATTCCTTATACTCTTCTATTGAAATCGGCTTAAATCGGACAATATCACCAGATGTTAATAGAGTTGGCGGATTCTTGTCTGGATAAAAGAGGTTAATTGGTGTTCGTCCAATGATCTGCCAGCCCCCTGGGGTGGAAATCGGATAAACACCAGTTTGCATGCCAGCAATACCGACAGAACCTGCTGGTATTGATAATCTTGGAGAAGAATGGCGCGGTGTGGCAATCTGTTCAGACATTCCTCCTAAATAGGGAAAGCCAGGAGCAAAGCCAATCATATAAACGAGATATTCTGCTTGTGAATGGATATCTATTACTTCTGCCGGTGTTAATTGATGATATTTTGCCACTGCCTCTAAATCAGGGCCAAGCTCTCCCCCATAGCACACAGGAATATCAACCACTCTTTTTTCCCTTCTTTTTGACGTATGAAGACTCTTTAATCTTTCCTGCAGAATAGATTGGACAATACTATATGGTGACAAATCCTCTGGCTTGCCTTTCCCTTTATACATTTGAAAGACGAGTAAAGGACTATAAAAGATGGTCACACTAGTAAAAGCTGGCACACATTCTATAAAGCCGGGAAAAGAATTTGCTTCTATACAGTCTGTAAATGCCTTTACCTCTTCATGTACATCGGGACTTATTTCTGTGCCGAATTGGAGAAGTATCCCTGAGTCTCCGAGTGGTTTCATTTGAGTATCTGGTTTGTCACCGACAATATTTTCTCCCATATTATCCCCCCTTCTTAAATTCCGATTTTCGGAATTACAGTTCCGCATATTAGATTATAAAACTATTATAATTATCAGAAATTTAAAACGCAACTTCTCTGAATAGAAAAGTGACATGAGCAACCATTACTCATGTCACTTTTATCTATTCTTTAGACAGCACTATATTTCCTGTTTAATGAGTCTGTCCGCCTATTTCCTGAATGTCCTTTTCAGTAACAACCGCTGCTTCAACTGCTGTCTTCAGCCCTTTAACTATCGTATCAAGTGCCATGCTTGGCTGACCTGGATGTGCTGTCGCCTGCTCAGGAAGGAATGGAATATGAATAAAGCCGCCTTTTATCTTGTTACCCATTTGCTCTAATACATTCATTAGACCATAGAAAATATGGTTGCAGACAAATGTGCCTGCAGTCTGGGAAACAGAGGCTGGCACTCCCTCCTTTCGCATTGCTTTCACGATGGCCTTGATGGGAAGTGTAGACCAATAGGCTGCTGGACCTCCTTCTACAACGGCTGTATCAATCGGCTGCTGTCCTTGATTGTCTGCAATCCGTGCGTCATTGACATTAATCGCAATCCGCTCAATCGTAACATCAGGACGGCCGCCTGCTTGACCAACACAAATAACCAGCGCTGGCTTTATTTCCTTTATATATTCTTTTAATCTCGCTATTGATTCATCAAAAACAGTTGGAACTTCTCGTACTTCTATTAAATAATCTCCAATTTTAACACCATCAAGCTTTTTAACAGATTCTAAAGCTGGGTTAGTTGCTTCTCCTCCAAATGGATCAAATCCTGTCAGCAAAATCTTCTGCATTTCATATCCCTCCTAATTGTTTGGTTAATACGAAATCAAAAATGGTATACAAGGAAAAACATCAGCAGCATATTAATAATAAACACTGGTATAGCCACAGGTATTTGTGCTTTAATGACTGCATTTTTATCCTTTAAATTCAAAAGCATTGCTGGAACAATATTAAAATTAGCAGCCATCGGCGTCATCAATGTTCCACAATAGCCTGCAAACATACCAAGTGCTGCCATGATAGCAGGATTGCCGCCATGGAGCTGAACAATCAAAGGAAGCCCGATTCCTCCTGTTATTACAGCAAAAGCAGCAAAAGCATTTCCCATAATCATCGTGAACAGCAACATTCCGATACAATAAGCAGCTACAGCTACAAAAGCATAATTTGTCGGCAGGAAATCTCCGACAATTCCTGATACAACATCACCGACGCCTGCCTTAGAGAATATTCCGCCTAATGCTGCGAGCATCTGCGGCAAAATAACTGCCCAGCCTACAGCTTGAAGGAGACGGCTCCCTTCATTAATAGGAACTGTTGCCTTTGCCTTTGTGATTAGCTGTGCCGCTATAAAGGCGATAATTGTTGCAAGCCCAAGAGCAATCAATGTAACATTCTCCGGATTTACAAGCTGGACAGAACCAAACTTGATTTTTCCAAGAGTCAGTGTTCCTACAATGGTGAGAACTGGAATCAAGATAGCTGGAAGGAATATTTTATTTCTAAGTCTTTCTGCATGCCCTTCTCTTTCAGCAGAATCTGATTCTTCCTCTTTTGACTTTGTCACCTTTCCAATTGAAGCAACTATCACCATCACTAATACAAGGTATCCAACATAAAGCGGCGGGATTTGTTTGCCAACCAGGAAAGTTATCGCAAAAATCCCCCAGAAAATAGTGGAACCCCACCGGGTTGGATGATTCTTATCCAATGCAACACGAACTGCAACGAAGGCAACGATAATACCTAATAAGTAATAAAGTGTATCAAGCGTTATTAAGTGCATTACATTACCTCCTCATCTTTGTTCGTTTTTGCCAAGTTGTTTAAACTGCCGTTTTTTCCTGCCGCTTTGGCAATACGCCTATCAAGTCTGTTAAAACGGAACCAGCTTACAATCAATGCAGTAATGGCAGTAGGAATGCCCCATAATGCCATATCCCAAACCTCTACATGAATGCCGACTGAATCAAAGAAACCCTTCATCAGCAGGATTGCACCTGTTGCGATAAAGATATCCTCTCCGAAAAACCAGCCTGTATTTTCGGCAGCAGCAGAATGTGCCTTTATATCATTTTTTGTTTTTTCCGACAGATCGCCATATCGTGCAGCCGCCGCTCCTTCAGCCATTGGTGCAACAAGAGGCCGGACCGTTTGAGCATGTCCGCCGATATTAAGGCCTATTGCCGCAGAACCTTCGCGGATAAACAAGTAAGTCAACAACACACGTCCTGTTGTTGCATTTTTTGCTTTTTTAATTAAAGATTCTGCTCGCTCTTTCAGACCATAACGCTCGAGCACCCCAATCACCGGCAATGTCAGGATAATTGGTAAAGACATATAGCGGTTATCGATAAAGAATTGCCCAAATAAAGTTAGTATTTCATTAAAAGAATAGCCTGACACAAGGCCTGTTACAATACCTGCAACGGTAACAACCAGCAATGTGTTAAAACGAAATGCAAAGCCAATTGCCACAACAAGAATTCCTATTAGTTTAATCATCTATAAGATTACTCCCTTCTATGTATCTATTACTTTAAGTATGACGACATCCATTTCTAACAGTTCCGATTTTCGGAACTGAAGTTCTGAATTATTAGATTTATCTGTTATATTATACTAGTAAGAATAAAAATACAATATAATTTATTATTTCAAACTAACATTATCGAAAAGACCCTACATGTAGAGGTTTAAATCAACTAATTTAAATATTATAAAAATTTGCTGATATGCATAAATACTGTTTTATGCTACGATATTCGAAACAATAGTTCCTTAAATCGGAATATTAAGTTGGGAGGCATTTTTTTGTATAAAGTTGATTTGAACTGTGATTTAGGTGAAAGTTTCGGAGCATATAAGATAGGAATGGATGAAGAGATTCTTCGCTTCGTTACATCAGCAAATATTGCCTGTGGTTTTCATGCTGGCGACCCATCAGTGATGAGGAATACGGTAAAGCTTGCACTCAATAATAACGTTAAAATCGGTGCACATCCAGGCCTTCCCGATTTAGCTGGGTTCGGACGACGAAACATGAATATCTCGCCACAAGAAGCACATGATATTGTCATTTACCAGATTGGCGCTTTGTCTGGCTTCGTCAAAGCAGAAGGTGCAAAGATGCAGCATGTTAAGCCCCATGGAGCGTTATACAATATGGCTGCCAAAAACAGCCTTCTTGCAACTGCAATAGCAGAAGCAGTCTATAAAGTTGACCCAGAATTAATACTATTCGGTTTAGCTGGCAGTGAACTAGTCACTGCTGGTGAAAGAATCGGTCTGCAAACAGCAAATGAAGTATTTGCCGATCGCACATACGATAGCGGCGGTACGTTAACACCGCGAACAGAGCCAGATGCCCTTATCCATGACAAGAACCAAGCGGTCGGCCAAGTAGTCCGCATGGTTAAGGAAGGAAAAGTCACTACTAGACAAGGAGCAGATATATCTGTCAAAGCTGATACTATTTGCATTCATGGCGACGGCTCTGAAGCTCTCACTTTTGCCCAGCAAATCAAGGAAACCCTTGAAAAATCAAGGATTGAGATTACCCCTTTCCGCTCTTAAGGACAGATAAAAAGGACATGAGATTATACATCCATGTCCTTTATCTTATTCTATATATCCCAATTTGCGGGAAATCTCCAATGCAGCTGCCTTCACTTTCTCAGAAAGCGGCCCCAGCTTGTCCTGCTTATAATTAACATCAAGCCCAGCAACGCTAATGCCTGCTACGATTTCTCCTTTAAAGTTAAAAACCGGTGCAGCAAGAGCAGCCGAATAATCCTCTAGCTCTGAATAACTGACAGAGAAACCATTTTCCCTTGATTCCGTAATCAGCTGACGCAGTTTTTCTCTGTCTGTGATTGTACCTGACGCAATTGGCTGTAATTCTGTTTCATCAATATATTTCTCCCGCTCCATATACGGCAGGAAAGCAAGAATAACACGAGAGCAAGCACCCGCATAAAGAGGTGTCCTTCTCCCAATTGCCGTATAAAGCCTCACAGGCTGTTTCGTGTCCAGCTTTTCAATATAAATGGCCTCATTTCCATCGCGGACAATCAAGTTAACTGCTTCGCCAACCTCCTGGTGAAGCATATGCATTACAGGCAAAGCTAACTGCCTAATATCAAGCCTCTCTGACACCAAATGGCCGAACTGAAGAAACAAAAGCCCAAGCGAATATTTCCCATCCACATCCTTATCAAGTAAACCCATTTCCTCGAGCGACAGCACCATCCTGTACACAGACGTCTTTGGAATACCTGAAAACTGAACAATCTCATTAAAGCTCAGCTTTGAATGGTGAAGGAAAAGATTAAGAATGTCCATTGACTTTACTACCGTTTTATTTTTGCTTTGCAAGAGCATCCCTCCTTTTTGAGCATGGTATTTCCGTTTTCTTTCTGCCACTATTATACCTTATTGGTAAGGGGGGAAGCATAGAAATTGTATAGAAAAAAGCTGTTCACCAGTAGTACAGATGAACAGCTTTCCATTGTTTAAATAATTATCTTCAGTAAGTTTGAGAGAAAACTTCTTTCTACCTAATTTAAAGCGCACTTAAACTCTCGTCCAAATCCCAACACTCTTAATTTCCTTATACTCAGGCTGCCAAACAGCATCAACTACAGCTTTTGGTACGTCATTGGAAATATCTGCTTTTGCGATACCTTCCTCTAGTGCAGCCTTAGCTACTTCAACAGCCACATAGATTGATACATCATGTAGTTTCTCAATTGACGGCAGCAATGACGAGCCTGGCTCAGTATTGTCGCACATCTCTGCTACAGCATTTGCAGCTGCTGCGAACATTCCTTTTGAGATTACTTGGGCTTTTGCAACAATCGCTCCAAGCCCTAGACCTGGAAATACAAATGCGTTATTAGACTGTCCGATTTCATAGGAAACACCGTTATATTCTACATTATCAAATGGGCTTCCTGTCGCAATTAACGCTTTGCCGTCTGTCCATTTAATTAAATCTTCTGGTATGGCTTCTGCAAGATGAGTCGGATTAGACATAGGCATGATGATTGGACGTTCAACATGCTTAGCCATCTCCTTCACTATTTCCTCTGTGAAGGCGCCAGCTTGACCGGAAGTACCGATAAGAATGGTAGGTTTTACTCTCTTCACTACTTCCATTAATGGAATGATTCCGTCCTCGTTTCTCTCCCAGCCCTCTACTTCCTCTCCTTCTCTTACGTAAGGAAGTTGGAATTTCAGGACATCCGGTGTTTCATCTGTCAGTAATCCTCGATAATCAATTGCCCAGAAACGGTCGTATGCTTCTTCTTCTGTCAATCCTTCAAGGACCATTGCATCTGCCATTTGGTCTGCGTTCCCGATCCCCGCAGCACCTGGTCCAAAGACAACAATACGCTGATCTTTCAGAGAAGTTTCTGTGACCTTTAATGCAGACATAACCGCTGCAAGCGTAACAGCACCTGTTCCTTGGATATCATCATTAAATGTAAGGATTTTGTCACCGTATTTTTCTAAAATATTTCGAGCATTTACATTGCCAAGATCCTCCCAATGGATAAGCACTTCTGGGAGGAATTTTCTGGCAGTCTGTACAAATAAATCAATGAATTTATCATAACGTTCACCGCGGACACGGGCGAACTTGTTACCAATATAGATAGGGTCGTCAATTAAAGATTGATTGTTTGTGCCAACATCCAATACGATTGGCAGGACGCGGCTTGGATCAATCCCAGCTGCCGCTGTATAAACAGCCAGTTTACCGATTGCAATATTAATACCGCCTACCCCTTGATCCCCGATTCCAAGGATACTTTCAGAGTCAGTGACAACGATTAAGTCTATGTCATTTTTTGAGACCCCAAGATTAGCAAATCCTTTTTCAACACCTTCAGGATGATCAATGGAAAGATATAATCCACCTGGGCGATGATAGCTATGAGAGTATGTCTGAATCGCTTCTCCGACAGTAGGTGTATAGATGATTGGAAGCATCTCTGCTAAATGATCTTTTAAAAGTCGGTAAAAAAGGACAACATTCCGGTTATATAAATCATAAAGCAAACCGTTTTTGAAAAGATTTGTAGTCCGCATGGAATATTGCTCATAGGCTCTGTTAGCCTGTTCATCAAGGGTAAGCACGTGAGGCGGCAACAGGCCGTCAAGTCCAAGCTCTTCCCTTTCCTCTCTAGTAAATGCTGTTCCCTTATTGATAAAAGGATTAGACAGAACTTCTTTTCCTTTTAATGTTGTAATAATTACATTATCAGGCACGCTCATTATGGAAATCCTTCTTTCTATAGAAATTTAATATATTTTTTATCATGCAGCCTTTGTTATAAGCTTTTTAGCTTTTTTCTTTTCTGACCGTTTATATACATAGCTGACAATAATCGGACAAACGATTGCAGAAACAACACATGCTGCTGCAACTTGCGCAGTAGCTGCTGGTGCTATTGCAGAAAGTGTTGGATCTGCTGCCGCAACTACAGCTGGTGTCGCTACAGCGTTACCTGCAGTTGACCCTGTTGCTAAACCGACGATAGGATTTTCTTTGAATAATTTCAAAAGCAAGAAAGCACCAATTCCTGTAAATGAAGCGATTAATCCTAGTAGTAAGCCTGGACCACCCGCTTCTACAATTGTATTCAGATTCATGCCTGCCCCTAATGGGAAAGAGAAAAATGGGATTAATAATAACTTACTGCTTCCAAGAAACTTTCTCATATCCGGATCGATATTTCCTAAAATCATCCCAATTACGATAGGAATTAACACGCCTACAAGTGCTTGAAAAGGAATAGAAGCAAGGCCGGATGCACCTAAAGCAACTAATGTGAAAAATGGACCATCTTTTAAAGAAAATAATGCGTATGCCCCTACATCTGTTTCGTCACCATAAGATGAAGCTAGTGAAGCATATAACCCACCGTTAGCGTTTAACAATGCTGCAAGGATAGCTAGTGGTGACAATCCTAGAATACCAGCCGGTCCAAAAACCATCGCTATAAAGATACCTAGACCTGCACCTACTATAAATTTACCAGATAATAAAATTGCACCTTTTTTAATCGCTTTTGGTGCTAGTTTAAAGTTAATTTGTGAACCAATTAAAAACATAAAACAAGCTAAAATAGTTGATGATGCCTCTTTACTGAATAATGCCGTTGTAAAATGCCCTATTTCTAAAAACTGTGGAAAAAAAGTGTTTGTTAGTACCCCTAAAAATAACGGAACTACCATCATTCCGCCTGGAATTTTATCGAGCGTCTTCTTAATTGGAATTTGCATATTTAATCCCCCTTGTCATTTTTATCATCATGTAAAAAATCCAAATTCCCTTTGCAATCGCGATAGTGTGATTGCAAATATTACTCCCCTTTGTTACGTGTACATCATATTCCCCTGTAAACCGTTTTCATAGTTTAATAAAGTTTAATAATTCTTTTTGTAAATAAAAAAAGTAAGCAGCTTTCCTAACTGCTTACAAAAAATTTTTAATTAAGTGTTCTTTAAATTGATTATATTCATGCTGATACACAGGCCTTCCGACTGCTCCATAGATAACCTTAACCTCCAGGATTCCTGTATCCTTAAGAAAATTAAGATACTTTCTGGCAGAAACTCTTGAGATGCCTACAATATTTACAATGTCATCAGTCGAAAAAGGGTCTGCCTTTAATCGCTGAATGGCATCCCATACTTGCTTTAACGTATCCTTCGCTAACCCCTTTGGCAGCTCCTCTGCGATGACATGTTCATCTCTGTGCAAAAGTAAGGAATCCAGCTCCTGCTGACTTACTGAATCTTGCTTATCAATTAACCGAGTTTGTTCAAGATAGGTAGTAAGTGCCGTGTTAAACCGGTCAAACTCAAACGGCTTGATTAAATAGTCGACAATCCCATATCTTAATGCCCTCTTTATTCGATCAAGATCGGATGCAGCAGAAATGATGATCACATCAATTTCAAGTTCATTTTTCCGCAGATGTGCTAATAGTTCAATCCCAAGCTTTCCCGGCATAAAAATATCCAAAAGGATAAGCTGGATTTCTTCTGTATTTAGTAATTGTATAGCTTCATCAACTGATGTAGCTGTTGCCGCTAATCGGAACCCTTCAATTTTGGCAAGATATCGTTTATTAATTTGTGCTACCATCGGGTCATCTTCAACGATCATTACATTAATCAATTCTCTTTATCCTCCTCTTGATATGATATATACACAGCAAAACTCGTTCCCTTTCCTGGCTTGGACGAAATAATCAGTTCTCCTTCCAGCCTTTCAATTGCTTGCGCCAAAAGGTATAATCCGTATCCGCGGTTATTTCCTTTAGTAGAAAAGCCTTTATCTAGGATTTTGTTTTGGAGTGAATTCGTCATTCCCATTCCTGTGTCTTTAACCTCGATTGTTAAAATATCCTCTGCATAATCCAGTTTAAGATGGACCTTTTTATTTATACTGTTTGCAATAGCCTCTATTGCATTATCCAAAAGATTGCCAATAATCGTAATCAGCTCATGTGTAATTTCCGAGTTTGCCGGCTTCGGCAGCTTATTGGCACAATCAAATGAAAAGGAAACTCCTGATTCTCTTGCAAAGCTTAGCTTCCCAATCAGAAAACCAGCAAGCACAGGATCTTGGACTTTCCTTGTCACAAAGTCCATTTCCGTTTCCCGATGATTAACCGTTTCACTTACATAATCAGCAAGTGTATCATATTGTTCCGTTCTGACAAGACCTAAGATAACATGGAGCTTATTCATAAATTCATGAGCTTGAGCACGGAGAGCATCCGCATAATTACGGACACCTGTCAGCTGTTCAGCCAGATGCTGGACCTCTGTTTTATCCCGAAATGTAGCGATGGCTCCTACAGCCTGATTTCCAACAACGACCGGTACCCGGTTTACTAAAATAGTAACCCCCTGCAGGTTCTGTTCTTGATCGAGCTCTGTTTCACCTGATTTGATAATGCGAGTTAACCGGGTTTCTGGCAAGTAATCCTCAATATTTATCCCCATTGGCTCTTCCTCAAGACCTGCCTTTTTAAAAAGCTTACTCGCTGCCTTGTTAACAAGGGTGATTTTTCCTTCCTGGTCAATGGCTATAATGCCCTCACGTACAGACTGAAGCATAGAACTGCGCTCTTCAAGCAGCTTCGCAATAACAAACGGCTCAAGTCCTAAAAGGATTTTTTTAATATACCTTGCTAGAACGACCGCACCAATTATTCCAATCATAAGTCCGATTAACGTCCCCAAAACAATTCCCATCCGTCCTTTATCAACAGCCTCTGTAACACTTTTCAAAGAAATCCCGACAGCAACCGCTCCAATTTGTTTGCCCTGTGCATCCTTTATTGGGGTAAATGCCCTCATAGATTTACCGAGCGTTCCTTTTGAAATGGAAACATACTCCTCCCCTTTAAGAACAGGGCCTTCATCTCCCCCAAAGAAATGCTTACCCACCTTACTAGACTCCGGGTGAGACAGCCGAATTCCCTTCATATTCATAACAACAACAAAGTTCACATTCGTTTTGTCTTTTATTACATTAGCAAATTCCTGTAATTCCGCTTGATTAGCTTGTCCTTCAAGAGTCTTGATTACAGCTGGAGTAACCGCCATTGTCCTTGCAACATCCAGCGCCTTTTCTTTCTGTGTCTCTTCTACACTGGAAGTAATACTTTTACTTATAAGCAAGTCGGTTATCCCAAGTGATAACGCAACCACAATACATACAAAAATAATTATGATAGCTTGTAAACTAAGTTTGCCCTTTTTCATAAATTCCTCCAAGTTTATCGAAGTTTCAACATGTATCCAAAAAGCAAAGACTGCTAAACACCTATTACTTAATTAATCATCTTAGCTATATCCGTAAATATGTTTGATTGATATTTATTAAACGCTTTCATTCAAATAGTTTATAATTATCCCATTTTATTATAGTACTTGAAACAAGCAGGGCGATTTATGTAATTAAAAAAAGTATCCATTGGGATAGTAACGCAAAAAAACCCCACTTCTTTAAAAAAAGAAGTGGGGTTTAGTATTAGGTAAAATAGTTGCAACTATTTATCAGATGTTAGGCGTAAACGGCCTTACATCATGCCGCCCATTCCACCCATGCCGCCCATATCAGGCATTGCAGCGCTACCTGCTGGTTCTGGCTTGTCAGCAACTACTGCTTCTGTTGTTAAGAACATAGCAGCAACGCTTCCTGCGTTTTGAAGCGCAGAACGAGTAACTTTAGTTGGATCAACAATACCAGCTTCGATCATGTTAACCCATTGACCGTTAGCAGCGTTGAATCCTGTTCCAACTGCTTCGTTTTTAAGGCGCTCAACGATAACTGATCCTTCAAGACCTGCGTTGTGAGCAATTTGACGAACCGGCTCTTCGATTGCGCGAAGAACGATGTTGATACCAGTAGCTTCGTCGCCTTCTGCTTCAATAGAAGCAACTTTGTTGTATACGTTTAGAAGTGCAGTACCACCACCAGCTACAATACCTTCTTCAACTGCAGCACGAGTAGAGTTCAATGCATCTTCAATGCGCAATTTGCGCTCTTTTAATTCTGTTTCAGTCGCAGCGCCGACTTTTACGACAGCAACTCCGCCTGCAAGTTTAGCAAGACGCTCTTGCAATTTCTCACGGTCGAATTCAGAAGTAGTTTCTTCTAATTGAGCGCGGATTTGGTTGATGCGTGATGCGATGTTTGCTGAATCTCCAGCACCTTCTACAATTGTTGTGTTTTCTTTCGTAACAACAACTTTCGCAGCGCGGCCTAATGATTCGATTGTTGCAGATTTAAGATCTAAGCCAAGATCTTCTGTAATAACCTCTCCGCCAGTCAATACAGCGATATCTTCTAGCATTGCTTTGCGGCGATCACCAAAGCCTGGTGCTTTAACAGCAACAGCTGTGAAAGTTCCGCGAAGTTTGTTCACTACCAATGTAGCGTTTGCTTCACCTTCTACATCTTCAGCTACGATCAATAATGGCTTGCCTTGTTGAACTACTTGCTCAAGCACTGGCAGGATTTCTTGAATGTTAGAAATCTTTTTGTCAGTGATTAAGATGTATGGGTTGTCAAGAACAGCTTCCATTTTATCTGAATCAGTTACCATGTAAGGAGATACGTATCCGCGGTCGAATTGCATACCTTCTACTACATCTAATTCAGTTGTGAAGCCTTTAGATTCTTCAATTGTGATTACACCGTCGTTGCCAACGCGTTCCATAGCTTCTGCGATCAATTGGCCAACTTCTTCGTCAGCAGCAGAGATAGCAGCTACTTGTGCGATAGAAGCTTTGCCTTCGATTGGTTTTGAGATAGCCTTCAACTCTTCAATAGCAGTTGAAATCGCTTTGTCCATCCCTTTGCGGATACCCATTGGGTTTGCACCAGCAGTTACGTTTTTAAGTCCTTCACGGATCATCGCTTGTGCCAATACTGTAGCAGTTGTTGTACCGTCCCCAGCAACATCGTTTGTTTTGCTTGCAACTTCAGCTACAAGTTTAGCACCCATATTTTCAAATGCATCTTCCAACTCGATTTCTTTTGCGATAGTAACACCGTCATTTGTAATTAGCGGTGAACCGTATTTTTTTTCAAGCACGACATTGCGTCCTTTAGGTCCAAGTGTTACTTTAACTGCATCAGCAAGTGCATCTACACCACGAAGCATAGAGCGGCGCGCTTCTTCACTAAATTTAATATCTTTAGCCATTTTAAAAAACCTCCTCAAGAATTTATGTTATTTCTTATATATTAATTTCAAATTATTGTACAATTGCCAAAATGTCGCTTTCGCGAAGGATTAAATATTCTTTCCCTTCATATTTAACTTCAGTTCCAGAATATTTTGAGAAGATAATTACATCATCAACAGATACATCAAGTGCAGCACGCTCTCCGTTGTCTAGAACACGGCCGTTACCAACTGCTACTACTTTGCCTTCTTGCGGCTTTTCCTTAGCAGAGTCAGGTAGCACGATGCCACTTGCAGTTTTTTCTTCTGTTTCAACAAGCTCAATAACAATACGATCTCCTAATGGCTTTAACAAGTGAAACAACCTCCTCAAATAATATGTAAATTTATTATTATTAGCACTCATCACTCTTGAGTGCTAACACAATTATTATATTAATTAATCTTTTTATAATTTGCAAGAGACAAGCCTTAGATTTTACAAAAAATTATACTGCCCTGTACACGCCTTTAAGAAGTATACACTCTTTCTTCGACTTTATTCATAAAATCTCCTCTTTTTTAATGTGTTCTATTTGAGTAAGCACGCACTTATTAGTAGAATGAATAGTATGTGTATTACTAATTCTAATCATGTTTGTGCAAAAGACAGCATTTGCTGAATGCGAAGAATACTAATGCTCAAAAGTTTATATGATTAATTTATATATTAGAATATCGAAAAGGAGTACGATATCTTGAAAAAAGAATATTGGATTATTGTAATATCGTATATTGCTATGCAATTATCTACCTTAATTGGCGTTCCGATTGTCATGTTTTTCGGCAACCTTATGGGATATGATTCTGCAGAGCTTGGCATGGCTTCTGTCGTTATTTGGCTGATTTTCAGCTTCCTTGTCACATTGCTCGTTGTTCTTTTCCTGCTTCGCCATGAGATGAGGAATCCGCTCCGCGAAAATCCCGCAAGCATCCCTGCAAGCATTGGCTGGGCAGTGGCAGGTATCTTTCTTTCCTTAGTTGCTCAATCAATAGCCGGTTCAATCGAAATGGCATTAGGAATTGAACAAGAATCAGAAAATACACAGCAGCTTATGACCTTTGTTGAGTATTCTCCGCTTGTGATTATAGTTATCAGCGTTGTCGGTCCAATCTTAGAAGAAATCATTTTTCGGAAAATCATATTCGGGGTACTCTATAAACGACTAGGCTTTTTCCTGTCTGCATTGATCAGTTCTCTTGTCTTTGCAGCAGCACACATGGAATTTGTACATATCTTGCTGTACGCCAGCATGGGTTTCACCTTTGCTTTCCTTTATGTAAGAACAAAAAGAATCTGGGTTCCTATTTTTGCTCATGTGTCAATGAACACACTGGTTGTCATCATCCAGTTTAATCTGGATGCCATCCAGGAATGGCAGCGAAATATGGAGAACATTTCACAATTTATTGGAGGATTTTTATGAGGAAATCAGCATTACTCTCTGGAATACTTTATTTAATACTTGGTGCTTTATTTACCTATTTTGCTGTTCAATCAGTCCGTGATCATGGAGGATGGGGCTTCTTCTCCTATATACTTGTCATACTGGCGACATTTGATATAGGCACTGGAATCCGGCTCATTTCCTTCCATTTTATGATTAAAAAGGCTACCCGCAAAAATCAGGAGAGATAATGCCATATATAATAAAAAAAGCAATTATAAATGGAAGCATTTATAATTGCTTTTTTTGTGGCTCATTCCTCTTCCGCTTCATCTGCTGGAGTCGGATAGTGTTTAAGGAAGTAGACTAGAGATTGAAGTTCAACAGCCAAGTCGATATGATGAATTCGTACACTAGCAGGCACAGTCAGCCGAGCTGGTGTAAAGTTCAGAATGCCTTTAATAGAGCAGTCTATTAAACGATCAGTAATCGTTTGGGCAACTGCTGCCGGAACAGTTAAGATGGCAACCTGGATATCATGCTCTAAAATGACCTTCTCCAAATCATCCATATGATGGATATCTACCTCTCCAATTGACGTTCCTGTCTTATCTTCTGCAATATCAAATGCCACTTCTATTTTTGTATTGTTGTTTTTCAAGAAGTTATAGTTTAAGAAGGCAACCCCTAAATTACCCACACCAATCAGGGCAACCTTCGTCAGCTCATCTTGGTCCAATGTCTTCCGGAAAAAGGAAAGCAGGTAGTTTACATTATATCCGTAACCCTTTTTCCCTAATGCTCCAAAATACGAGAAGTCCCTTCTGATGGTAGCTGAATCTACCTTAACTGCCTCACTTAATTCGGCAGATGAAACCCTTTGTTTCCCTGAAGAATGTAAATTTTTTAAGAAGCGATAATATAAAGGCAACCGCTTAGCAGTAGCTTGCGGTATCTTCATTATCTCATTGCTCATTGTAATCCCCTACCTGTAATTAATAATACATCTATCTTTCCTGATAAACTTTAAACCCTCTTGTATGGACCATTGATACCGCCTGATTTTTCAAGCAAGTAAGTTTCTCCGATGACCATTCCTTTATCAATGCTTTTACACATATCATAAATCGTTAATGCCGTGACGGATGCTGCAGTCAGTGCTTCCATTTCCACGCCGGTGCTCCCAATCGTCTTTGCTGATACTTCTATTACTAAACGGTAAGCTTCTTGTTCTTGTCCTTCTTCTTCCCAACGAAAAGAAATATCGACCCCTTTCAAAGAGATGGGATGGCACATCGGTATTAAGTCAGATGTTTTTTTTGCTGCCATGATGCCTGCTACTTGGGCGACAGCCAAAACATCGCCTTTTTTTATCGTATTATGGATGATGCTGTCGTATATATATTTATTTACTATAATGCTTGAGTGGGCAACTGCTATGCGAGCGGTTTCGCTTTTTTCGCTTATATCAACCATTTTCGCTCGGCCCTCATCATTAAAGTGTGTAAAACTCTTCATTTTTAACACCTCTAAGCAAATCATACACTATTTTCCTTCTAAAGTGTATCATTAAAGAATTTTCACTGCCTGCGATTGCCTTTATTGCGGTTTCCCACGTATATAAGTTACACTTGATATACATACATTCTGAGGTGAATTACGCAATGATACTATTACAAGTGAATCAACTTTCCAAATACTTTGGAGCTGAAATTATCTTATCCAATATAAAATTAGAAGTGCAAACAAGAGATAGAATCGCGTTAGTAGGCCGAAACGGTGCTGGAAAATCGACATTGCTAAAGATGATCGCTGGCCACCTTTCATATGATACTGGGGAAATCATTAAACCAAAAAATGTAGAAATAGGTTATCTTGCTCAGAATACAGGGCTCGAATCTAATCTGTCCATTTGGGATGAGATGTTGACCGTATTTAAAGGCCTTCAGCAGCAGGAAGCAGAGCTAAGAAAGCTGGAACAGCAGATGGCAGACCCTGACATAAGCAGCCAACCGGAAAGATTCGAAAAGATATTGAAGGAATATGATACTCTTCAATATAACTTTAAGGAAAATGGCGGTTATCAGTATGAAGCTGATATTCGTTCTGTACTTCATGGTTTGAACTTCGGTTCCTTTGATTACAGCACAAAAATATCTACATTAAGCGGCGGACAAAAGACAAGACTTGCCTTAGCAAAGCTTTTGCTGACAACCCCTGAAATTTTAATTTTGGATGAGCCGACTAACCATTTGGATATTGAGACCCTATCATGGCTGGAACAATATTTGCAAGGCTACGATGGTGCTGTCTTAATTGTTTCCCATGACCGCTACTTCCTTGATAAAGTTGTAACCCAAATATATGAACTTTCCAGAACAAATATCCAAAAGTTCAATGGTAACTACAGCTCTTACCTTCAGCAAAAAGCTGAGAATTACGAAAGAGATATGAAGGTATATGAAAAGCAGCAAGAAGAGATTGCTAAGCTAGAAACATTTATTCAAAAGAATCTTGCTAGAGCATCGACAACAAAAAGAGCTCAAAGCAGAAGAAAAACACTGGATCGAATGGACCGTCTTGAGCGTCCTGATGGTGATGAAAAGTCAGCTTCTTTCGGATTCCAAATTGAGAAGCAATCCGGCAATGATGTGTTAAAGGTGCAGGATCTTGCGATTGGTTACGAGGGAAACACTGTTTCTGAACATATCTCTTTCCAATTAACCAGAGGAGACAGTGTTGCTTTAGTGGGACCTAACGGTGTCGGTAAATCAACATTACTAAAAACAATTATCTCAAAAATAGACAAGCATGCAGGCGCAACAGCTTGGGGAACAAATGTCATGGTTGGTTATTATGACCAAGAGCAAGCAGAACTCCATTCGAACAAGAGAGTATTAAATGAATTGTGGGATGAGTTCCCACTAAGACCTGAAAAAGAAATTAGAACCGTTCTAGGTAATTTTCTCTTCTCAGGAGACGATGTACTAAAGATTGTCAATTCACTGAGCGGCGGGGAAAAGGCTAGACTTGCTCTTGCAAAGCTTATGATGGAAAAGCCAAATGTACTGATTTTAGATGAGCCAACAAACCATCTTGATCTAGACAGCAAAGAAGTGCTTGAAAATGCTTTAATTGATTATCCTGGTACTCTATTATTCGTTTCCCATGACCGTTATTTCATTAACCGAATTGCTACAAAAGTAATTGAGCTTCAACAGGAAGGTTCAACGGAATATCTTGGAGACTATGACTATTATGTAGACAAGAAACTCGAACAAGAAGAGTTGCTGGCAATGGAAACAGCCGTTTCCAATTCTGCTCCTGCTGTTGATAATACTGAAAAAACATCTTATCAACAAGATAAGGAAGCTAAGAAAGCAGAACGGCAGCGCATGCGCAGAATTGAAGAAATTGAAAAAACAATCGAAAGCTTGGAACAAAAGGTAGCAGATCATGAGGAAAAGCTCTGTGAGCCTGACATCTTCCAAGACCATGAAAAGGTATTTGCACTGAACAAAGAACTAGAAGAATTTAAAAGCGAAATCGACAACCTTATGGATGAGTGGACTGAATTGTCAGATAAGTAAAAAGTACTGGGCAGTGATTTGCCCAGTACTTTTTTTCCACATATTTATCCACATAAAAATAGTTATTAAACTAGCTTTCCACAGATTTATTCACATTATCCACAATTTCTATTGATTTTACTCACATTATCCACAGTGTTGTGGACATTTCTGTTTATATCCTAAAATAAAACCCCTGTTTTTCAACAGGGATTTAGACCTATACCTATTTCTAGTTGTGGATAGTAATATCCAAGCCAGGATTTCCATTTAAATCAGAGAAAGCTCTTTGTCCCTTCTCATAGAAAACTGTTCCTGCAGCAGCAATCATCGCAGCATTATCTGTACATAAAGATAATGGCGGTATTGTCAGTCTGACATCATTAAGGCTTGAAAATTTCTTTTCCAACGCAGACCTTAATCCTTTATTTGCAGCTACTCCGCCTGCTAGGACTACTTGTTTTACTTTATACTCTTTTGCTGCGTCAAAGGCTTTTGTTGTCAGCACATCAATGACACTTTCCTGGAAACTTGCCGCCAAATCTTCTGGCTTTATGGTTTCCCCTCGCTGTTCAGCATTATGAACCGTGTTGATAACTGCTGATTTCAGCCCGCTGAAACTAAAGTCATAACTGCCTTCTAGCCAAGCACGCGGCAACTTAATTGATGGCTTTCCTTCTGCGGCAAGCCTGTCAATATGAGGTCCTCCTGGGTACGGCAGATTTAGCGTTCTTGCTACTTTATCATATGCTTCTCCTGCTGCATCATCCCTTGTCTCACCAATTACTTCAAAATGACCATGCTCCTTCATATAGACAAGCTCTGTATGTCCCCCTGAGACTACTAGAGATAACAGCGGGAATTCTAACTTATCCACAAGCTGATTCGCATAAATATGACCAGCAATATGATGAACACCAACAAGAGGAATGCCATGTGCAAAGCTGATTGCCTTAGCAGCATTAACACCAACAAGCAAAGCACCGACAAGTCCAGGTCCTTCTGTGACAGCAATTGCATCTAAATTTTCATAAGAAACATCAGCAGTGCGCAGTGCTTCTTCAATGACCAATGTTATTTGTTCAACATGATGCCTAGAAGCAATCTCTGGGACAACACCGCCAAATCTTTTATGGCTTTCGATTTGTGAAGCAACAACATTCGATAAGATTTCCGTTCCATTTTTAACGATGGATACAGCTGTTTCATCACAGCTTGTTTCCATTCCCATTATTAATACATCTTTTATCATTATATTTTCACCCACATTACTAAAGCATCTTCTTGATTATCGGTATAATAATTCTTTCTGATAGCGCCGCTTTGGAAACCAAGCTTTTTGTACAAGTTTTGAGCAACTATATTTGTCACCCTTACTTCCAATGTCATAGACTTAGCTTCCTGCTTTTTCGCTTCTTCCATCATTGCTCTTAATAGTTTTTCTCCAAGCTTTTGCCCCCGGAAATCAGGCAATATGGCAATATTAGTTATATGAACCTCATCTATAACAATCCATGCTCCAATATAACCAACCAACTGTTCGCCATGTTCTATAACTATATACTTGGCAAACCGATTCTTTGTCAGCTCATTAAAAAAGGCCTCTTTACTCCATGGTGTGCTAAAAGAAAGTGTTTCAACCATGTGTACCTTATCTATATCCCCAATCGTCATATCCCGAAAAAGATAATCCTCCATGATACCTACTCTCTTCCTTTTTACTCTTTATTATTTGCCTTAAGCCAATTCGCTTCTGCCTCAGCCAAACGAATATAATTTGGAGTAAACGGATGAACCTCTTCTGCTTCCCTCGTTTGCCCCAATCTCGCCAGCACTGCCGGTCTTGGATTAAAGTCAGCATAATCAGCAAATACAGCAATATCTTTTAGTTCAGCTTCAAGCAGCTCTTTATGGATAGACAGATCATTACCTGTAAATAAAACCTTGCCTTGCTCATCTCGTAACCGGCTAACCCAATCCTTTGCCAGAATAAGCTGGTCTTTTTCCAGCTGTTCTACTGCTCCATCTGAAAACTTGTACAGCCCTGTATAAATTTGCCCCCTTCTTGCATCAAACAACGGACTTACACTGCCAGGAAAATATCGGCCTGCACTTGCTGCCAATACCTCAAGGCTCGAAACACCAACAAGAGGAATATTTAATGTCCAAGCAAGAGTCTTCGCAATTGTGACTCCTATTCGGACACCTGTGTAAGAACCAGGACCTTTAGCAACCACTATCTTTGTTAAATCAGCTGGTTTCACGTCACATTCCTTCATCAGCATCTCTACTGCCGGCATTGCCCTGACAGAATGATTCTTTTTTAAATTCGTAATATATTCTCCAATTACTTTATCTTGATCCATAATGGCAATTCCCAATACAAGATTGGAAGTATCAATTGCTAGTATTTTCATTTCATTAACTCCTTACATACTTGCACATATCTAGACCCATAGGGGGTTAGCACAATTTCTCTTCCTGTTTCATTTTTATAATGAATACTTATGTTTAAATACTCTTCAGGCAGCTGTTCCCCTATTAAGTGTGCCCATTCTACCACTGTAACTCCATTGCCATGAAAATACTCATCAAAACCAAGGTCCTCAAAGGCATCCTCGACACGATAAACATCCATATGATAAAGCGGAAGCCTGCCCGCATACTCCTTAATAATTGTAAAGGTTGGGCTGTTTACTGTTTTTGTAATGCCTAGCCCTTTAGCAAGTCCCTTTGTGAAGGTTGTTTTTCCTGCACCTAAGTCTCCTTCTAATGTCAGTACATCACCTTGATCCAAAAGCTCAGCAAGTCTTTCAGCAAAAGCCATTGTCTCATCAGCATTATTTGTTGTCCACATATATTTATCCATAAAACTCACCCAGTTTGTCCTATATTATTTTTAGCCTATCTTCATTATATAGATAGTGCTAGAACTTTCCTAATAAATACAGCATGTTTCTTTTTCTAAAAAAAAATCCTTAGGTTAGACCCTAAGGATTTTCTGCTTTGATTGCGGGGACAGGATTTGAACCTGCGACCTTCGGGTTATGAGCCCGACGAGCTACCAGACTGCTCCACCCCGCGACGGTAATATTAAATATGCCTGGCGACGTCCTACTCTCACAGGGGGAGAGCCCCCAACTACCATCGGCGCTGAGAAGCTTAACTTCCGTGTTCGGTATGGGAACGGGTGTGACCTTCTCGCTATCGCCACCAGACTATGTAATTTTGAGAGTTATTCCCTCAAAACTAGATTATGTTGTAAGAAGAAAGAATGAGTAATCATTCATGTCCAGCTACAGAAGCCAAATCGTACGGCTGTTTCACTCACTCGTGCACAGTCTTGCGACTGCTTCTCGCGCGCTCCAACATCCTATCGATTTAAGCGGGCTTCTTCCGCTTTTCGTTTTAGTTAAGTCCTCGATCTATTAGTATTTGTCAGCTCCACGTGTCACCACGCTTCCACCTCAAACCTATCAACCTGATCATCTTTCAGGGATCTTACTAGCTTACGCTATGG